>WGED01000605.1 GCA_015492915.1 Cyclobacteriaceae bacterium | reverse complement strand
TTTATGGTGACGAATCAAACGTGAACGAAGTGTCTGATTTTGAAGTAATTTAAGCCCGGAATAGAAAGGTTATTGAGAATTTTGGGTTAAATTACCCCTTTCGCAACATTTCCATGAGAAAACGGCCATTTTTTGATAACCTCAGCGGCAGGGGGTCCCTTAACACAAAACACCCTCCGAACCTTTTATTTTCCAAAGATCCGGAGGGTGATAAAATAACTATTGTATCGGCTTTAAGACATGAAGGGCGGACGATCAGTCTTCCGCTTCAGCCTCCACCGCATTATCGCTCATCTTCATGTCGTTATATGCTGCCAGCGCACTGATCAGTATCATCACAGCCAGGGCATAATAAACGAATGTCGGTACAGGGACAGGGTCACCCGATGCATACGAATGGAGCCCTGACAGATAATAATTTACTCCGAAATAAGTCATCAGCACCGAAGCAAAGGCAAACATCGCCAGGAAGTTAAATGAGAATGTATTCCTCAATCCCGGGATCAGTCTCATATGCAAAATGAATGTGTAAACGATTATCGTCACCAGCGACCACGTTTCTTTCGGGTCCCAACCCCAATAACGGCCCCACGATTCATTGGCCCAGATACCGCCGAGGAAGTTTCCGATCACCAGCAACACCAACCCTACGGACAAAGACAATTCAATTATGAGCGTAAGCTCTTTCAGCGTCAGATTGACTCTTTCTTTATTCTTTTCATTTCTGAATATCATGATCCAGAGATTAAGAAAGCCCGTGAGGCTGCCCAATGCCAGGAATCCATAGCTCGCAGTAATAGTCGCCACATGAATGGTGAGCCAGTAAGATTTAAGAACCGGCACCAGGTTGGTGATCTCGGGATTCATCCAGCTCATGTGGGCTGTCAGCAAAGTGACACCGGCGAGCAACGAAGCAACTGAGAGCGTTACCGGGGCTCGTTTCATAAATACAAATCCTGCCAGCACGGTGGCCCATGCGATGTAAATCATCGATTCATAGCCATCGCTCCACGGGGCATGACCGGCGATATACCAACGCAAAGCAAGGCCTCCGGTATGGGCGAGCAGAGCAAGTAACAACAAGCCCTTTAGTATCCCGGTGACTAACTTAAATTCACGCTCAGGTTTAAACACCTGGATGAAGAAAAAAGCAAACAACAGTACGCCGGCCATCATGTACAGCGGGAACAGTTTTTTGAAAATGTTAACCTTATTGTAAAATATCTCAAGATCGATTTTCGTCTGCGGCGGTATCACCGAGGCGCCTTCTTTTAACTGATACTCATGAATTTTCTGCAATGCTTCATCTGCAGGGCCATAATCCCCGGTTTTGATCGATTCCCCAAGATTCTGCATATAATTGGAAAACAGATTCGAAGCAACGTGCAGTGCAGTATCACCCTGGCTATGGTTGTGGTTATGACTAAAAACTTCTGTGAGCGATACCCATTTATTTTCCGGATGATCGGGAACAGGAAATATGGTCAACATAGATCCTGTAAACACGAGATACATCACGTTGACGCGTTCATCCACATAAATCAGCTCCTTATCGAAAAGGTTTCTCTGCGCAGGTTTTTTGGCATAAGCCTCTTCCACCATTTTCTTCAGGGTGTATTTCCCTTCTTTGTCAAAGAAATCACTGAATTTGGCAAATTTCCCCTCGATGCCAATCATGCGCTGAAGCGCCGGGTCGCCCACTTTGACGATGGATTTTTGTTGCCATGATTTGGGATTGGCGATCATCCCCAGAATCACCTGGTCGGCTGTCAGATCTTTGTACTTGCTCTTTTTATAGATCTTCACAAGCACCTGTGTCGAAACAGTGTTCAAAGGAGATATCCTTCCGTCTTTGTTTTGTATGAGCAATTTGCCAAATTTCTCTGCATGCTCTTTAGACACCTCTCCCGTTTGAGCCTGAGCCGGAAGCACAGACAGGGCCAGCAACATGACGACTGTTGCGGCAACCATTTTCTTCCTTTTTTCATGGACTTCCTTCAACTGTTGCAAGACATTTCTGAACCGCGTCTTTTTAGTAAAGAAAGAAACAAGCAGGGTCGTGAAAAGCAGAAAATAACCGATGTACGTGATAAGTGTGCCCCAATAATCATGATTGACTGACAGAATCGTTCCTCTTTCATCGCGATCATATGACGACTGGTAAAATCTGTATCCGCCATATTCAAGTATGTTGTTCATAAATATGCGATATGGCTTCTCGATCCCTTTTTCCTTGTCGATCAGCACCACCTCACTGGCAAAAGATGACGGACTGGTAGAGCCCGGATAGCGCTCAAGCTGAAAATCTACGAGTTTCAGGGCAAAAGGCAATTCAAGCGTTTTATTTCCATAAGAAACGGTTACCTCAGCTCCGTTCAAAGTCAATTTCTCCGGTACTCCCCATTTTACAAAAGCTTCCAGTTCTTTATCGCCTGACTTCACCACAAATCTCGCCATCCTTGTCCCTTCCTGCTTACTATCGTGCACCGGTATCCAGGTAAGTTTGCCAGCAGGCACAATCTCCTTGATCATCATATTGGTGCCTGGAAACTGAATCAGTTTCATGGGTGCCACCTGACTAAACTGTTCTTTGGAAATAGTTGAATCCGCAGCATGACCTGTCATCATATTTGCTTTTTGAGCATCTACAGGCGAGCGCAGCCAAAGCTTGCCGTCACGCATGATAAATTGTATTGCATCAGCATCGGTCGTGTCTCCAAAACTCAGCTTATAGCCACTCCGCGATACTGTCTGCCCATATTCCAGAAAAGTATCAACACGACCCCTTCTGTCAGCAGTCACAATACTGATAATGGGCTTGCCGTCAGGATCTGGTTCGATCTTAGCCACAGCCCCGGGCATATATCGCTTCAGCGTAATATCGAAAGACCTATCACCTATTGTGATATTTTCATGAAAGACGGGCTCCCTGACAGGGGTAAGCCACACCTTCTTACTGACTGTCGTTTCATCTTCACCGTTTTTAATAGTAACGTCCACATACGAGTCGCTCGACCGGAATATGTTGGTGGTCTGCCCTTCACGGATGTGCATCATGCCTTCGAAACCGATATATCGAGTAATGGCGGCGCCGATAAGAATGATGATCAGAGCAATGTGAATTAAAAGAATATTGAGCTTACTCTTACGATATAATTTCCGGGTAAAAATCATACCCGTGAAATTGATGATCATCAGCAACATGAGTATCTCAAACCACTTTGCGTTGTAAATGAGCATTTTAGCGGTTGTAGCATCAAAATCGTTTTCGATAAAAGTTGCATAACCGATAGATACAGCAAAAACGACGAGCAATATGCCCATCAGGGTGCCGGAAAAAAGAAACCTGATAATTTTCATGATAATAAAATTTTGTTTCTCCTGATCAGCCATCCAGGCTCAAGCAGGTTTTTTTGGTTTTGACAAAATAAGTAAAGGTTTTCATGGCAAACCATGACAAAAGTTAGTTTTTCAAAAGAAATCCTTACAGGACGACTTGCCACAAGACCTCAAAGGCTTCAGGTTTATACCTGAATAAAAAAAATACTTCTTCAAAAAATATAAGCTTAAGGTATTATCCTCTAACAGGCTATCGGTCAAAGGACAACAATCATTTCATTTGTTTTTTCAAAAATTGTGCATTGATAGCGACTATCACCGTACTGATGCTCATTAGCACTGCACCGATCGCCGGGCTCAGTACAATACCTACCGGGGCGAGGACGCCTGCTGCCAGCGGTACGGCGACGATATTGTAACCCGCTGCCCAGTACAGGTTTTGCACCATTTTCTTGTAGGTGGCCTTCCCGAAAAGTATGAGATTTACCACATCTTTCGGATTACTGTTTACCAGGATGATATCAGCGGTTTCGGCGGCCACATCCGTTCCCGAGCCAATGGCAATCCCTACATCAGCCTGTGCCAGCGCAGGGGCATCGTTCACACCGTCACCGGTCATAGCAACGAATTCATTCTTTGCCTGGAGATCTTTTACGATCTGTTGCTTATCGCCCGGCAGTACTTCTGCATAGTGCCCGTCGAGACCTAACATCTCACTCACCGCACGGGCGACTTTTTCATTATCCCCTGTAGCCATGATCACCTTTATACCATTCGCTTTCAAGGTGTTGATGGCATCATATGATTCTTCACGAATCTCGTCAGCAAGTCCGATAAAGCCTGCCAACTGCCCGCCAATCAACACAAAGACTATAGTTTCCGCCTCATTTTCATATACATCATCAGGCAAAGGGATTTTATTCTCTCTCAGGAATCCCGGACTCACCACACTCACTTTCTCCCCCTCATATAGTGCCGTGATCCCCTTGCCAGCTATATTTTCAAAATCACTGACTTCCGGATAAACCAGCTTCAATTCACCGGCCTTTTTTACAATCCCGGTTGCTATCGGGTGCTCCGAATTATTTTCAAGAGCTGCGGCGATTTTTAGTACCTCTTTATCATCCCATGAATTGCTGACCGATTTAAACCTTGTCACGCCAAATTCACCCTTAGTCAGGGTACCGGTTTTGTCAAAGATTATCGCAGTTAATTTTCTCGAATTTTCGAAAGCGGTACGATCCCGGATAAGCAACCCGTTGCGGGCTGCAACCGCGGTAGAAATAGCCACAACCAGCGGCACAGCAAGCCCAAGTGCATGAGGACATGAAATGATCATAACCGTGACCATACGTTCAAGGGCAAATTCAAAATCCTTGCCCAGTGAAGACCAGACGACGAACGTAATAATGCCAGCTCCAAGAGCAACATAGAAAAGCCATGCGGCAGCTCTGTCTGCAAGATGCTGTGTCCTCGATTTGGCCTGCTGGGCTTCCTTTACCATTCCTATCACTTTCGACAGGAAGGTTTCGTCGCCCGTGTGAACCACTTTTACTTTAAGGGAACCGTTATCATTGATTGATCCACCGATCACCTGGTCGCCCTTTTTCTTCGTGACCGGCTTCGATTCGCCGGTCAGCATCGCTTCATTTACATGGCTCTCACCATCTATCACTTCTCCGTCAGCAGGAATTTTCTCTCCCGGTTTAATGAGTATAATATCTCCGGATTTCAATTCCAACACATCTACATCTTCCATCTCTCCACTATCCGAAATACGATGCGCCTCCGAAGGCATCATTTTGGCCAGCTCCTGCAAAGCGTTGGATGCTCCCATCACCGACTTCATCTCAATCCAATGGCCGAGCAACATGATGTCGATCAATCCGACCAGTTCCCAGAAAAAGATTTTTCCAGACAATCCAAAGATGACTGCTGAGCTGTAAAAATACGCGACGGATATTGCCAGCGCGATCAACGTCATCATGCCCGGTGACTTCTTACTCACCTCATCGAAAAATCCTTTCAAAAACGGCCATCCACCATAGAAGAAAACGATAGAGGACAATACGAACTGAACGTACTTATCGCCGGCAAAACCAAACTCATATCCCAGCAACTGCTGGATCATGGGTGCCAGTACCATGATAGGGATGGTCAGAATCATCGATATCCAGAACCGCTTTTTAAAATCTTCTATCATATGGGCGTGATGGTCGTGGTGGTCATGCCCTTCGTGTCCGCCATGATCACCGTGATCTTCATGACTGTGCATTGTTTTGCCATGATCGTGGTGGTCATGACTGCTGTGATCTTTATTTTCATGCATTTCCTCATCGTGTTGATGGCTAACATGGTCGTGGTGTTCGTGATGTTGATGAGAGGAATGGGATTCGTGTGATTTTTTCATAATCTTATGAGTTTAGGGCATTAATTCAACTATGATATGGCGGCATTTGTTTAACTGTCAGGGCTTCCTCAAGCATCTGAACCTTAAGCATATCGAGAATTGTCTCCTTGTGCAATACACCCACCAGTTTTGTTCTGTCATAGACTGGATGTATGGGGCATTCGCAATTAAGTATATCAACAAAAATTTTGGAGACCGGCAAACCGTATTCAAGCGGGACAAAGTTGGTATCCATAATATATTTAACGGCAAAATCGGGACAGTCCATGGATTTCAGATCAAACGATATTTTGAGATGAGCAATAATGTCCTGCAGGCTTAATATTCCCACCACTTCTGATTTTTTATTATTCAAAACCAATACCGACATTTTAAACGGATGCAGGAATACATCGAGACAATCCCTGATCTGCTCGTTTGTGCTAACATAATGCATATGAAAATCCATAATATCCTTCACCCTTAGGTTCCGGATGAAATCAACAGTCCTTGTGTCAAGAATAATCTGTGAAACCGGCGAAAAAGGGAGTGCCTTTGTTTTTACCCTTTTGTTCTGTCCGGATAAGAAACCCGATAGTATATTTTGCCATATTTTTATGATACCGGCATTCATAATTCTCAGTTAATGCCCGATTGGTACAAAATCGACTGTATGAGCTGAAACCTGAAATTATCCTTCATGCCATCGATGAGCTCGAAATCTTTGATATCGAAACTCAGGCTTAGCTGGCATGCAGGTTGTTCACGCCCGGGAATGTGCTCCAACCTTCCAATACCTTCAACAGTTTTTCTGATATCGTTGTACTCCAGGTCGGCATTGAATTTAAAAATATATGGCTCATGAGGCTCCGTCCTGATCTCATCGAGGTTGAGAATACCCTTAAATCTCATGACATCATTTTCGTTTCGCTTCAAGGGTTGGTTAAGCGAATCAACAGTGGAGTGCAGGGAATTGAGGGGCAAAGAAAAGTCAAATTCTGCCGTCTTTAGGTTAAGATTTATCTGCAGGGTGTTTGTATGAAATTTGACCGTTTCTACCCGGTCCATCAAAGTTATCATCAATGTCCCGTTTTTGGTCCTGTAAATATCCTGCGCCTGGCTCTGAGGGATGACAGCCAGGAATATGGCCGGAATAAAAATACAGGCGAAGAACAATTTCATTTTGTTTGTTTTAATAATTGGGAAAAAGTGCAACTACCTGGGTGGCAGTTGCACTTTTAAAAACCGACCTCTCTGAAATGAATAACTCATGCCCTTTTTTCGGTCGATAAAACACCGGTTAATCTCCACATTCCTGTCAATGGTCCATGATCATTATTACCGGATCTTCTTTAAGCTAATCCTTGCCATTGTTGGTATCTTCGTATTAAACGAAACGCAATATTTTAGTTTACCGATTTCAGAAACTCCACAATCTTTTCTGACTCCAGCTCCGTCAGGTTGGCCCTGAGGCGCATGTGGGAAACAGCCACTTCCCACTCCCAGTCACTTAGCGTCGCAGGTGTAGGGGCATTGTGACACCGCACACAGTTTTCGCCCCACAACTGAGCACCGCTCCTGTTTGCCGCCACATTGCTGGTAGCCGAACAACCCGCCGCCAACAGAACGATCGTGACGGCCACTACTACTCCGATAAAGAATATTAATCTCTCTTTCATGATTTATACTTTTTTAAAATCCAATTGCCCAATGTAAAAAGAACGCATTTCCGGAACCTGCCGCATCCTCACCGGCATCCTCGTTATGATCGCCTCCGGATTGACTCTGGTATGAGAATTTGATGACTGTCCGCCAGTCGATCCAATAGTTAAGGCTATAATCCCACCGTTCTGTGTTTGTCTCCCACATAGCCCCTTCAGGGGTATTCAGGTCGGAATACCGCACGGCGAATTCAAGGTTTTTAATAAATTTTGCGCTCACATAAGCCGGACGAATGCTCACCTGACCAAAGAATGTATTGCTTTTGTTGGTAAAAGTATACACTTGTCCGGGATCGTCGGGCACAGGATAATCCGCATCATCGACATTTACCCATGAAGCCTGGGCCCTAACATCAAGCATACTCTGCATGAAATTCAATGTTTTTACATACGTTAAATCAACCGCGTACAATTGCGATCCAACTTTCTCATATTCGGTGCCCCTCGCCCCTACATTACCGATCATAGCTGAAAATCCGACTTCAAGGCTTGAATTTGAAAATGGCAACAAGCCGATTCTTGTCCCGAATGATTTGTTGAAACCATTGTCGAAGGCAATGCCATAATCCAGCTTGCCGGCGTCATCAGCATGATCTTCTCCGGTATTTAATTGCGGCCCGTTAACCACATAAAATGAATAGTTATACTTTAAATTACCGGCATAAGCGCCCCCTCTTATCTCAATTCCCAAATCCGTTCCCGGCAATACGCCATCATGGCCAAATCCCAGAGGAGTATTGGGGAATTTATTGATCCATGCGGGATGAAGCCTGTCGACAAAAATGCCGAAAGGAACAAAAATTTTCCCGAGTCTGAGCGTCATGGTCTTCGTGATAATGTACGACATGTTTGCGTACTCAAGCCCAACATCAAATTTATCTTCTTCAAAAGATGTTTCAAGCTCCGCTTCAAAAAGCAATCTGTCTGACTGCCTGTATATAAATAGTGGGTTAAATGCGCCCCCGACAAAGGTCATCTTGCTGTCAGGGACATACTCAAGACCTGAGTGGGCATAACCGCGCAACAAAAATTTGCTGTTACCCGGCATAATGTAGCTTATCTTATCACTCAGGTTTTTTATCTCATCTGATTTTTCTTCCTGCCCGAATGAAACCGTGCTTGCTGAAATCAGCATTATAAAAAAAATATACTGTAGAATTCTTTTCATGATCTGCTCCTTTATATGATAAACATCCAACTCTTCCTTACTTTTTAAATGTCCTGAGGTAATTCACCAATTGCCATCTTTGCTCTTCGGTGAGAATATCTTTATAAGCCGCCATCGGCAATCTGCCATTAGTGATCTTCCAGTATATCTCTCCATCTGTCTGATCCTGAACTACTGATTTGGTGAAGTTTGCCGGCCTTGGGTTCAAGGCCATCCCGGCTACACCGTCTCCTCTCCCTTTATTGCCATGGCAAACAGCGCACATGCTGTCATACAGCTTTTTCCCTTCCTTAGTAGCCTGCACATTACCCTTTAATGGATTTTTTATTGTTTTTGCCGAAGCAGGCGCTTTCCAGGGTTCTATGGTACTATAAAAATTGATGAATGACATTGATAAAACAGCCAATGAAACCACCGCAACTAACACCAACTGATTCTGATTCTTTTTCATAAGCACTTATATGTTTTTCTGATTTTCATTTAATACATGCACAAAGGTCATGAGCTGTTACTGCATTGTCGTTATGAATTTTTGATTATGATTTATGAATTTTTTTGCCATGCAATACCGAGAGAGCATAGCTTACCCGCTTAGGCAAAAGCCAAAATTTTGAAAGGGTTTGGCGTCTCATCGCCAAATGGTTATGAAGCACTTTTTACTCAGCTCCGGGATAACAGGTGGCCATTGTTAATGTAAAAGCCTCGAATAATCCATCTTTTCATCGGCCTCTACCAGGATGCCCTGTAGTTTTCCTGTCCGGATCAACGAAACCGTTGCTGAATGGATATCATCAACTCCGTAACGATATTTATATTTTTCTTCTATTGAAACTTCCTCATCGGTGAAGTATTCATTTAACTCTTCACAATAATACTTATTATCTTTTTTGATAAAGTTCAGAAATATCCCCTGTCTGTTCAACTCATTTATCGATTCAGAGATTCTCTTATATATCTCTTTTGTCTGGTGCAATAACTCCTTGTACTGACTGATAGACATACCGATATATTTTTTAAACTGAGAGGACAAATAATTCACGCTGCTGTAAGATAATCTGTAAGAGATTTCCGTCACATTCAATTCATCTTCATCCAGCAACTCCTTTACTCTTTGCAATCGCTGCCGGATAAAGAATTCCTGAATTGTCATATCGCATTGTCTGGTGAACAACCTGGTGAGGTAATTATAATTTTTGCCAAGCTTTTCCGTGAGATAATCAGACAATATTTGTATTCTGTCAGATTTCT
Source organism: Cyclobacteriaceae bacterium (assembly GCA_015492915.1). Taxonomy (GTDB): domain Bacteria; phylum Bacteroidota; class Bacteroidia; order Cytophagales; family Cyclobacteriaceae; genus JAAUQL01. The sequence goes on along the minus strand of WGED01000605.1, from coordinate 7,794 downwards.
CCAACAGTTCGACATATTCGATCACAAGCACTTTGATTTTTTCTACACAAGCGCTTTCCTTGTCTTCGATCAGTTCGAAGCCAAGCTGATTGAGTTCATCCTTAATTTCAGATTTGTTGATTTCTTCCGGAATGCTCACCACGGCATGACCTAAAGTGATATTTTTTACTGTAACCCCTAATTCCCTCATTGCATTCTCCACTGCAAGTATGCATCTTGGGCAAACCATGTTTTTTATATTCAGAGATACTGATTCCATTTTTTTCTGTTTTTGATTAAACAATAGGATTGGATAAATCATGCACCCGCATCTTCATTTTCGAAGCATGTGAATGCATAGCTTAAAAGGAATCAGTATGGTCTAAACCAGCAGGGAGTGGCCCAGAATAAATATATCCGGTTTGTTTGGCGGAGAGGACTCGACCGGTGGAATATGATATTGCTTATCAGCTAATTGGTTTGATATGAGTTGAGTGTATATAAAAGAGATGTCAAAAATAAATGTTGGACGCGGCTCAAATGTAGGTAATGTGGTTTTTTCAATAAAAAATGATTCGAACACCTGGGTAGTCATATCCTCGCAACAATCATCATTCATCGGATTATGATGGTCCTGGTCCGGCTGTCCGGATTGGTGGTGCGAATCATGATCATGATGATAACCATGATCTTCATGTGTTTTGGGCTGCTGATGTGTACTGCAACTTGTGTTGCAGGATCTGTTCATGCTGTAAATATCCAGGTCGCAAAGAACATCACAGACATATACGCCTGATATCGCTGTTATGAGGAAAGCGACTACTAAAACCCTATATTTCAGCAACTTGATCAGCAAAATTTTTCCTTTTAGAAGTCAGGCTTGAAGTATGACGCTGCAATTTATAATTATTCACCAAGACTTTCTATGATTACGCTCATATTCTTAGTGAAGAGTTTACAGCCAACTCTTGAAAATCCTTTCGTTTTTTCTAACGATCAGAATATATGATGGTTGCATCAAATTACCGTCAAATGATCTTCACACCGAAAAATACCTCCAAAATTGTGATAATAAATATAGCTCCGAGCACAGGCGGACTGATGTAAGTCAATGTGAAGCTGATGTATTTGGCCAGCCAGGAACGGGTGAAACCGGGATTACCATGGGACAACTCCCTGAAAAGCTTGCGCCTTTTCCATATGTGAATGGCAAAGACACTTACCAGAAAGCCTCCGAAAGGCAACAAGGTGTTGGATGCAATGTCGGTGACAAAGTCCATGAAATTGACCGGTTCTGTCCTTCCCACATAAGTGATGAAATTGGTAAAAAAATCGGAATAGCCAAAACCAACCATCGAAGGGATACCGAGCAAAAATATGATACCCGCCGAATACCACACTGCCCATTTTCTCTTGATTTTATGCTTATCAACCATATAAGACACGGGAAGCTCTAAAAGTGATATGGTAGATGTGAGGGCGGCAAAAGCAAGCAATAAAAAGAACAATGAACCGATCACGACGCCGAGTGTCGGCCCCATTGTTTTAAAGATGCCGGGCATGGTCATAAAAATGAGCCCTGCACCGCCTTCCGGTTCGATGCCTTCGGAAAAGACAAAAGGAAAGATCATCAATCCGGCAAGGAATGCAATCCCTGCATCCGCAAAGGTGATCATGATGCCGGAGGATACAATATCTTCTTTTCTGCTCAGATAGCTTCCGTACGTTATCAAGGCACCGAGACCGAGCGAGAGGGAGAAAAATGACTGGCCGAGCGCTCTGTATATGACATTCAGATCAATTTTGGAGAAATCGGGAATAAGGTAAAATGCCACGCCCGCACCTGCTCCATCGAGCATCATGGCATAGGCAGTGAGTATGAGCATAATAACAAGCAGCGAAGGCATCAGTATCTTGCTCGCTTTCTCAATGCCTTTGGTGATACCCTGTGAGACAATGTATGCCGTGGCAAGGAGGAATGCCAGGGTATAACCGCTGATCTCTGCGATGTCGGTCACATAGGTGTCAAAATGTTCGCCGATTTCAAAATTACCGAGAAGCATTTCGACAAAATAGCCGAGCACCCATCCTGCCACAATGTTGTAAAAAGAGAGTATGAGTACACCACAGATCACTCCTATTATTCCTACAAACGTCCATTTCGGGTGTCCGAGGGGCTTGAAAGCCATGGCAGCACTTTTTTGCGACCTCCGTCCGATAGCTATTTCAGTGACAAGTATCGGATAGCACAACACAAAAGTAAAAATGAGATAAATGATCAGGAATGCCGATCCTCCCCCTTTGCCCACTTCAAACGGAAATTTCCAGATATTACCCAACCCGACGGCACTGCCCGCCGCAGCGGCAACAAAACCGAATTTGTTTGAGAATGTACTTCTTGGTGTTGCCATTATTATAAAGATATGGTGAAATTAGAAGTAAGAGCATCAAAAAAAATATAATAATCCCGCTTACGCAAATTATTTGATCGCAACATGAACGAAGAATAATATTTTTCTCAATGAAAAAATCACCGATATTCATTCCGCTGTGTAATGGACGAGTCAAATAATGTATTGTTGTGCATCACTTCACATGAAAAACAGGCTATTTTTTATACAACCTGCACATAAGGGGGCGTCCGGGCTCATTCATCTCCGGATCATGGCTATTTTGCATCTTCATTTGCCTTTCACAGAGGTATTGATTATTATTCGGTATTCACCCACCTTTGTTATTCAAAATATTAAAAATGAACAAAATAAAAGTAGAGGAAAAGTACAGGGATGTTGAAAAATGGTTCGGGGATCATTGCTCGAGCGTGATCGTCGCTTTCTCAGGCGGTGTGGACTCATGTTTAGTGGCTTTCCTGGCCAGGAAGATTCTGGGAAAGGAAAATGCCCTCGCTGTCATAGCTGATTCTCCAAGTCTCAAAAGAAAGGACCTGGAAATCGCCAGACAATTCTGCAAGGAAAATGACATCACACTGGAAGTAATACAGACCCACGAGATCGACAATCCGAATTATGCCTCAAATCCCATAGACCGCTGTTATTTTTGCAAATACACCCTCTACGATGAACTGAAGTTGATTTCTGAAAAATATCCTGGAGCACAGATACTCAACGGGCAAAACTTTGACGATCTGGGTGATTATCGTCCCGGTATCAAAGCGGCGCAGGAATTCAGGGTACTGAAACCACTGGCAGACTGCAAATTCTCTAAACAGGATATCCGTGACATGGCGCATTATTTCGACCTGACCACATGGGATAAACCCGCCAGTCCCTGCCTCAGCAGCCGAATTCCCTACGGCCAGGAAGTTACGATTGAGAAACTAAGGCAGATTGAAGATGCCGAAGACATGCTCAATTCGTTGGGGTTTGAAGAGGTCAGGGTGCGACACTATGGGAATAAGGCGAAAATCGAGGTGCCCGCCCATCAGGTGGAACGTTTGAAAAAACATCAAAAAATCATAGCCGGGTATTTACAGGATATCGGGTTTGAAAAGATAGAAATTGATGAGGAGGGTTTGGTTTCCGGAAAATTAAATAGAGCAATAGCGTGAGCAAACATTTTAAAATAGACCATGAGCGCGAAAAGCGCATCGGCTTCCAGGAGGTAATCTTCGGGGCATCTAAATCCGTGGAGCAAATGACTGACATCATCATGGATTTCAGGCAAAAAAAGAAAGACGTCTTACTCACAAGGGTGCAGCAAGAGAAAGCGGATACACTTTGCAATGAGTTTAAACCTAATTTTTACGACCCTGTTTCACAGATGCTGCTCATCGGGGAGTTTTCGGGTAATGAGAAAGAAGGTGATATTGCCATCCTTTCCGGCGGCACATCCGATCAGTATCTCGTCAACGAAATCTACTATACACTTTTATACTTCGGGCAAAAAGCCAAACGCTTCCAGGATATCGGCGTCGCCGGTGTGCACCGTCTGCTCAACCACCTTGAAGAATTAAAGAAATTTAAAGTGCTGATAGCTGTTGCAGGCTTCGAAGGGGCATTGCCGACTGTAGTGGGGGGGCTGTTGCCTCAGCCTATCATTGCAGTACCTGCGAGTGTCGGTTACGGCATCGCCGAAGGGGGCAAGGTTGCTTTGCATTCCATGCTCTCGAGCTGCGCCAACGGCATCACGGTGGTGAACATCGACAATGGCTACGGCGCTGCTATGGCTGCCTACAGAATATTGAATAACAGATGAGCCGGATGTGGAGCCATCAGCTATGACCATTAGTGCATTCGTGGCAATTGTGGGTGAAAAAATCGAAAATCCCATATCGGTGTTCCTTGTTCTTAAATCAAAGGATTTGAATAGTATTTGATACTAAAATAAATATGAGCATACTTAAAATAGAAGCATTTTCGGGGTTGAGCGGAGATATGTTCCTCGGAGCGCTGGCCGATCTGGCCGATGCACATGAGGAATTGGTGAATTTGCCTTCAATGCTGATGCTGGAGGAGGTAGAGGTGGTCGTTTCGGAAATGGTGAAAGCCGGCATTGCATGCAGGCATATCAAGATCATTGACCATAAAGAATATAAGAATCACGATCCTGGCCACGGCCATCATCACCACCATCACGCTCACCACCGCCACCTGAAGGATATTGAGAAGATCATCGATGGAGGAAACCTGACTGAGAATGCTAAGAAAATCGCAAAGGATATTTTCAGGCTGCTCGGCGAGGCGGAGGCCAAAGTGCACGGGGTTGATATTGAAAAGATACATTTTCATGAAGTGGGCGCCATTGATTCCATCCTGGACATTGTGGGTTCGGCCGTGCTGCTCGACAAACTGCAGATCGATAAGGTTTATTCGACGGCAGTCTGTACAGGCTTTGGCTTTGTGATGGCCGAGCATGGGAAAATGCCCATTCCCGCCCCTGCCACCAAAGAGTTGCTGCTGGGCATGCCCACCTATGCAGGCGATCAGCGCGGGGAGATGGTAACACCCACCGGGGCAGCCATACTCAAATACCTGCAACCTGATTTTGACATTCCTGTGCTGAAAGAGTTAAAGACGGCGTACGGGCCAGGAGAAAAGGAATTCCCTCATCCCAATGTGCTCAGACTGAGCCTGTGCAAAGCCGGGGAAGACGATCGGGAAGAAATTATGATGGTGGAGACGAATATCGACGACATGTCTCCCGAGTTGCTGGGCAGGGATTTTCAGGAAGCGCTTCTCGCTGCAGGTGCGCTGGATTTTTATTTCACGCAAGTGATGATGAAAAAGGGACGACCGGGTGTGTTGATTTCCGTATTTGCAGACAGGAATAATTTGAAGAGTGTCGAAAACTTCCTTCTTGAAAACACCACAACCATAGGCGTGCGGACCTGCCCTGCTGCGAGGGTCGTACTCAAAAGAACACAAAAAAAGGTCAAAACTTCATGGGGTGAGGTAATGGTGAAAACCGTGGAACTACCATCAGGCAAGCAACGCACCACACTCGAATACGAATCCTGCAAGGTTATTGCAGAAACCACCGGAAGACCCCTACCGGAAATCTATCAATTATTGTTAAAAGAAATTCATTGATTTTTCATGGAAATCAAATGATTTCCCCATCTTAACAAACAAATTCGGTAAAATAATGAACACAGTAAAAATCATCACGATCATAGTAATTATGGCGGCAGTCGTCAACAGCTCCTTTTCGCAGAAAAAAGGTATAGTGCTTGAAGAATTTGTTTTTGAAAAAGCACCGTTCAAGCAATGCCACGCCTCCACCATCGCTGAAACACCCGAAGGTCTTGTGGCTGCGTGGTTTGGCGGCACACGCGAAAAGAACATAGATGTTGAGATTTGGCTCAGCCGAAAGATCAACGGCAAATGGTCTGCGCCGGTCTCTGTTGCAAATGGAGTTCAAAATAAAAATTTACGCTACCCATGCTGGAACCCCGTTCTCTTCCAGGTGCCGGACGGCCCGCTGCAGCTTTATTACAAAGTCGGCCCTAACCCGCGCGAATGGTGGGGCATGATGATCACTTCCGATGACAAAGGGAAAACATGGAGCAAGCCCGTAAAACTCCCCGTTGGTGTGCTGGGACCGATTAAAAATAAACCTGTACTTTTAAGTAATGGCGTGCTGATAAGCCCCACAAGCACCGAACACAACGGATGGCAGATACATTTTGAATATTCCAATGACCTTGGCAAGACCTGGAGGCTGGGAGAACCAATCAATGACGGCATTAAATACAATGCCATTCAGCCCAGCATACTCACCTATGGCGGTGGCAAGCTGCAATTGCTGGCACGAAGTAAAGAAAACTGCGTCCTGTCAGCATGGTCAGAGGATTACGGCAAGACATGGACAGCCCTGAAATGTTCTGACCTTCCAAACCCCAATTCAGGCACCGATGCCGTAACGCTCAAAGACGGGAGACAACTGATCGTGTACAACCATGTCGGTAAAAAGCCCAACAAGTGGGGCGGCAAGCGATCGCCACTCAATGTCGCAGTGTCTGATGACGGAAAACACTGGCAGGCAGCGTTAGTACTGGAAGACCAGGAAGGGGAATATTCCTATCCGTCGGTCATCCAGGCCAGTAACGGCAATGTTCACATCGTGTATACATGGAAGCGCCAAAGGGTTAAGCATGTGGTTGTTGATCCGTCTAAGCTTGTCACAAAGCCGATCAGAAACGGGAAGTGGCCTCGATTTTAAAATTTATTCATGGATTATAAATCATTCCGGCAGGTCTCCCGCGGCCTGTCGCTTTTTTTGGTCGTAATAATCGCCCTTTTCTCATGCCAAACCAAAAAGGAGAGCCATGAGAAAATCACCGTTTTTTGTGCGTCCAGCCTTGCACCTGTGATGGAGCAGCTTGTAAAAGAATGGCGCAAATCCCATGAAGAAAGGATTATTCTGAATGTCGCATCGTCCGGAGCGCTCGCTAGACAGATCACGCATGGCGCCGGGGCGGATATTTTTCTTTCCGCCAACAGGCAATGGGCGGAGCACCTTCAGCAAAATATCCAGATCCGTCAAAAGCCTGTAAAATTGGCGGGCAACCGCCTGGTTCTGATCGCATCATCCGAGAGGCAATCAGACAGTTCGTCGTCGCTTGATAAAACACTACAACTGATCATTGCGCAAGGGCAAAAGGTCGCTATTGGCGACCCCGGGCATGTGCCTCTGGGTATTTATACCAAAGAGGCGCTCACTGCACTCGGATTGTATGAAGAGCTCAAAACACACCTAATCATCGCCAAAGACGCCCGAAGTGCACTGCGTCTGGTTGAGTGGGGAGAAGCGCCCTATGGGATCGTGTACGACACGGATGCCCGGTCATCGCAAAAAATACGGGAATTGACCATGATACCGTCTGACCTGCATGATCCCATTGAGTATGACGGGTTGTTGATAAATGACCGAAATGTCATGGCAAAGCGGTTTCTGGACTTCCTCGCTTCGGCGAAAGCCAAAAATATCTGGAAATCCATGGGGTTTGATTTTCCTCACGAACCCCTGCCATAGGTTGTGGAATGATCGCCAATAGGGGCCGGATTGAAATTCTCTCAGGGCAAACGTATTTAAAATTAATTCCAATCAAGTCTGAAAAAAGCTCCGAAGGAGCGACATAATTATAGCCGTGGGCGTAAGCCCGCGGGTATAAAATCCAATAAAATTTTTTTTGCGTGCATTTTTGCCCTGCCACTGCTACAAGTAATTTTTTGAGTTTAAGAATGGGCAAAAATCATGACAAAAATGAAAATAACCGCAAATGTTCATTCATGAAAAGTTAAATGAGTCTGCTCTGAAAATTTTCTGCACTGTTTTCCTTTTAATGGATAATTC
>WGED01000604.1 GCA_015492915.1 Cyclobacteriaceae bacterium | reverse complement strand
TTTGTAACTACACCTTGATATTCCCAAAACGGTTATTGTGCGGATTGTAAATCCTTATATCGTTTGCGGAATTTTGATATATGGGTGTAGAATCATTCTACACCCAGCATTCCGGTGTTTTAATTCAAAACCAGTATTTGCGTTAATTTTCATTTGACACAATACTATTGAGAATTTTGGGTTTATTTTTTTCAGTAACCCCTTCCCATTCCGCCGCGCCGGTTTTGAACGGTTTCTTTGCGTTTTTTGGCCAGCAGGGCGTACTGATCTTCGGTGAGTACTTTTTTCAGCTCTTCGTCTTTTTCCCGGGTCAGTTTGGTCATGAGTGACTGCATGGTATCACGGTTGCCCATGGCAGACTGGCGCTGGGCCTGGAGTTTTTCGGCATATTTCAGGTTGATCTTTTCGATTTGAGTCAATTGCTCTTTGGTCAGGTCCAAAAAGCCTTTCATCCAATCGGTTTGTTTTTTTGCCATTTCTTTAGCACTCATCTGCATGCGTCCTTGTCCGCCGTGCATGGGCTGTGCCATAGAACCGACCGAATAAAATATGCCCAAAACCATGAGTGCGGCAGATATCAATTTTAATTTTCTCATCAGTACAAAATTTTTGTGTAAATTATTTTGATCCCATATTGCATTGCACTTTTCAGATGCAGACTCAGGATATTACTATTTTGAGCTTTCTCTGTCGTAGCTCCGGTGATTACTTTATTATGAATTTTACTGTGTGTATCCACTGCCAGGTCTTTCGCCCCCGATAATTCCGAAAACAAAATCACCAAGGCAATGAAGATGCCCAGATACAGTAACAGTTTCTTTTTTCCGTATTTCATTTTCTGTGGTTTTTAATTGATTCGAAGATTGGACAAAAAATTATCATGAAAAATTTTTTTCAACCAATGGCATTTATTCATCAACAAGCGAAAAGCCGCATTGTTCATGCCTGTTGAGGAAAAGACCGGTTTAATTGTACCCTTGCGGCACTTGATTGAAAATAATTGCCGATATTCATGGATTAGGGTATTTTCACGGACATGAAATTCAATAATATTTTGCGAACCAATAAAGTATTGATACACCTCCTGTTCTGGGCGGGTTATCTCGCTTTTCTGGTTTTTGTGTTCAGCGGGCGCGATGATCTGGACAGGGCTTTTGCCATTAGTGTAATTCAGATCGTTCCGCAGATTGCCCTTGCCTACCTGAATATGGAATTCCTCATACCCGTATTTTATGTCAGAAAGAGATATCTGGCTTATACAGGGTTGGTGATATTGAGTTTTATCGGTATTTATTTCCTTTACGAATATGTGATCACTTTGTATTTTCAGCAGGCAGGTCCACCGTTTATGCCCGGCAGGATGCGCGGACGTATGCCGATGCATTTTTTTAGTCCGATGCGCGGTATGCGTATAGCTTATGTGTTTTCACAGACCCTGGCGATATTTTTCTTGTCGGCGGCGTATAAGATTTCCAGAATTGCAGCGAAAAAGGAACAGGAGGCTGCTGCTCTCAGGAGTGAAAACCTGAATGCCGAACTTAAATTTCTCAGGTCACAGATCAATCCCCATTTCCTGTTCAATGCCCTTAACAATATTTACGCCCTCTCAGTCATTAAGTCGGATCAAGCGCCGGATATGATCCTGAAGCTGTCGAACATGCTCCGGTATATCCTTTACGACTGCAATGCTGACCGTGTACCGCTCGGCAAGGAGATCAGCTACATCAATGACTATGTGGCTATGCAAAAACTCAAAGACGAGCAAATCACCAATGTCGAAATTGACTATACGGACGCCGATCCGGACTTTATGATCGCCCCGATGATTCTGATACCGTTTGTGGAAAACAGTTTTAAACACAGCCAGATCGAAGATGTGCAGCACGGCTGGATCAGGATGAAGATTGAAACGCATGACAAGAAGTTGTTCTTTTCAATATCAAACAGCAAGGCAAAATCGGAATACAGCAAAGACAAAGTCGGAGGTATAGGGCTGGAAAACGTGAAGAGGAGATTGGAACTTTTGTATCCCGGCAGGCACGAGTTGTTGATCGCAGACAAGCGCGACGTGTTTTCTGTCGATCTGAAAATCATTTTGGACAATAAATGAATTTAAGATGAAAAAATACACTTGTCTCATAGTTGATGACGAACAGCCAGCACGCCACCTGATGCAGGAATATGTAAAGAAAGTGCCGGCACTCGAACTGAAAGGAATGTGCAAAAATCCCATGGAGGCCATGGAGATATTGCGATCGGAACAGATTGATATCATGTTTCTCGACATACAGATGCCCGAGCTCACAGGCGTCGAATTTCTAAAGACATTACAGAACAAGCCCGCCGTCATCTTCACGACGGCCTATTCCGAGTACGCGCTCGAGGGCTATCAGCTCGATGTGATCGATTATCTCGTCAAGCCGTTTCCCTTCGATCGTTTTCTGAAGGGCGTCAACAAAGCCATGGAATTTATCGATCTGAAAAGGGGAAGTGGTGCGGGAGAGACGAAGCAGGAGCAGGAATATGTTATTTTACATGCCGACCATAAAATCTATAAAGTACACCTCGATGATATTTTATATATTGAAGGGCTTAAGGAATACGTCTCGTATTTTACCACGGAAAAGCGGATCATCGTGCTCCAGTCCCTGAAATCGATCGAGGAATCCCTGCCGCAGGATAAATTCATTCGCGTCCACCGGTCATATATCGTGCCCATCAGACGGATCAAAAACCTGTACGGCAACCAGGTGCAGATAGGGGATAAGATGATACCCGTAGGCCGAAGCTACAAGGATGAGGTGATGCGTCGGGTGTTTGGCGAGGAGGCCTGAGGATGCTGTGAGTAACGCTATTTTGCCAGCGTCCGATAATTTTTCTTAAAAAAATCCATGACTTTTGTGTATTCTTTTTCATGGTCGGTGGTTATGATGTCACCGGCGGGTAGGGCTGCGCCTGTCCATTCTTTCACATTCCGGAAACCTTCTGCATCTTCCGCTGCTTTTTCTGAGATATTATTCTCGTTGACACGGATGTAGAAATAAGGCTCAGGGAATACGTTGTCGCCCGGAGAAAATCCCATCGCCGTTATCTTGGTGCTGTCTGCGGGTATGAGTTTCATATGAATATTGGAAGGGTCGGTGAGGATGACGCCCGGCAGGGGTAGCTGGTGCCTCAGGGCCCGCAACACGTGATGCGCATTGGAAAAATATATGGCGAGCTGATCAAAAATAAACTGGTCGGTGATATTCATTTCATCTGCAGGCCCGAGGTGCTGTTCTATCTCATAATCTGTTTTATCGGAATATTGACTCCCGTCCACGCCAAAAGTATCCAGTTTTATCTGCATCCAGCCGTAGGCCATCGGGTAGGTCATGCCCGACAGCACGAGGTGCTCGGCGTGTCCGTCGCCGGTGATGGATATCACAAATTGCCTGATATCCATGAGTACGCGGATGTTTTCTTTCGGTCCGAACTCCTTGCTCACAAAAGATGTCGTGTCCTCATCCCAGGCCAGCCAGTCGATATGCGGGTCATTTGATAGTTTTTGAAAAGATCGCGGTGCGGCACTCACAAGCTGGATGGCATTGAGCAATTGTACCCGTGCCATTTTCAGCAATACGACATCCAGATGATCGAGTTTTTGCCACATGTTGTTTTGGTTTTTGTATTTATACTCAACCCAAAATTCTTAATAACCTTTCTATTACGTGCTTAAACTACGCCAAAATCATTCACTTCGTTCACGCTTGCCTGCCGCAGGTAGGTTTGGCTCGTCACCATAAAAGTGCATTATGCCTGCCGGTAGGCCTCCTCGCCAAACGTGCTGATTTTCTTCCCGCCATGCGGGACAAGTTGTATTTTAAGCCCTCATTACGAA
>WGED01000603.1 GCA_015492915.1 Cyclobacteriaceae bacterium | reverse complement strand
GCGCTGATAAACACGGAATTGATGGTCACTTGATGAATTTCCATTCCTCAAATTTGGGGCATTTTGAAACAAGCGTTTTTCAATGTAAATATTTAAATATCAATTCCTTACTTGCATCATCGCAATCTTTTCATGTATAATCCAGGTTAAAACAATCCTTCGTTTTACCGGTATTAGCCACGTCCTTCAGGGCGTGGCGCCCGCCCTACTCAGTCGCTGCTTCCTGTATCTTACGGATGGCATCGGCAATCGCCTCCATATCTTCTTTGGTACCGAGCATGGCGCTTTGCAGTATCCACACCGCATCTTCGTAGCATGCTTTTTCCGTCTCAGGGCATTTCACGTTGGTATAATCCACCTCTTCGGGAATGGCATAACACATGAAATTCTTCTCCCGGAAAAGCGGCTGCTTGTAAAGCGGCTCGGGATAGCCCATAAACGACGGCACCCCTTCAGCGGCCAGCATGGCTGCAAATTCATTCTTCGGCAGGCCGTTGAATGCCGACGGGTCATATTTGAAAATGTAAATATGATAGGTGTGCAGGGTGATGTTCTTATTCCGCTTCAGCGGACTGATACCGTCGATCTTCTCGAGCAGGGCATTGAGATACAAACCGTTATCATTGCGTCTTCGGGTCTGCTCGTCGAGCCTGGTGAGTTGCCTTGAGAGCAGTCCGGCCTGCAGTTGGGTGATGCGGTAATTACATCCGAGATTATGGTGTTCGTACCACTGACCGCCTGCCACGCGCCCTACGTTGCGCAGCGAATTCATCATATCATAAAGTTCCTTGTCGTTGGTGGTTACAATACCCCCTTCGCCACTCGTCAGGTTTTTGGATGATTGAAAACTGAAGCATCCGGTATCACCAATGCTGCCGAGCTTTTTGCCTTTGTACTCACCTCCATGGGCGTGAGCCGCATCTTCGATCACCTTCAGATTGTGTTTTTTGGCAATGGCCATGATGGCGTCCATATCCGCAGCCTGTCCGGCAAAATGCACGGGCATGATCACTTTGGTTTTTGGGGTGATGGCTTTTTCGATCTCCTTCGGATCGAGATTGTAAGTATCGGGATCGATATCGACAAACACAGGCACGCAGTTGGCCTCGAGCACGATGGATGCCGTGGCGATAAAAGTGTATGGCGGCACAATCACCTCGTCGCCGGGCTTCACACCGCAAGCGATGAGCGCCAGACGCAAAGCCACCGAGCCATTGACACAAGTCAGCGCGTATTTTGTGCCGATAAATTCGGCATATTCCTTTTCATACTGCTCCACAAGGCCCGCACAGTCGGGATTACCCCATTCGCCCGAACGAACCACGTCGGCAACCGCCTCTACATCCGACTCGTCAAATACGGGCCATGGGAATTCTTTGATTATTGATTTCGGGCCACCGTTGATGGCCAGTTGATCTCTTTTTGCACTCATTTTGTATCTTTATTTTAAATGTTCATAACAAATCCTGATCGTCTCCAGCGCAGATTCCGGCATACATTTTACAGGCTTCCTGCCCTCTGTGATGCATCGGGCAAAGTAATCGTCTTCATTGTAAAAACCGTCGCCCCCGTCCTCTGCAGGCACCTCTTCCACCTTGTCATCCGTGGCTATCCTAATCACATCGCCATTGAGCGTGGTGTACAGGATGCTCGCCCTTCCGAATCCCGCCATGTAACCCGCCTGGAAGGGAAACTGGCTGTGAAACGTGTTGCCACCCTCGATCTTCACCCTGATATCGCGATCGTTATAGCTCCAGAAGGCACTGATATAATCATAGTCGCTGAGTACACCGGGAAAGTACAAGCTGCTGATCTCATCGGGCTTGCCGAGGATGTATTGCGTGAAATCAATATCGTGAATGAGCAGATCGAACAGCGCCCCGCCCGACGAGCCAAACGCCTTTTGCTTCTCTTTCCACTGGCCCCATGCAGGCACACCCGAAAACCGTGTCATCGACAAAAATTTCAGCTTCCCGTAAGTGCCTTCATCGACCCATTTTTTCAGTTTTTCATAAGGCGACATAAAACGCAGCACATGTCCTACCATGAAAATAAGGCCTTTTTTCTCTGCCAGCTCGATGAGCTCTTTGCCAAGGGCCATATCGAGTGTCATGGGCTTTTCGAGAAAAACGTGGAGCCCCGCTTCCATGGCCTGCTTTGCCAGCGGATAGTGCAGATCGGTATGCACGCAGACATATACCGCGTCAAGT
>WGED01000602.1 GCA_015492915.1 Cyclobacteriaceae bacterium | reverse complement strand
GGAGACAAAAATGGGAGTTGTAGTGGATATTACAGAGAAGATGAGAGAGGCTAATGCCCGTAAGCTCATGTATGCTGCAGCACGAAAGGCGGATAAATAATAAAACGATATTTCATAAAAATAAAAGACCGGTATTCCCGGTCTTTTTTTATGCCTGAATAATCCTTATGCTGGCAAAATCATTCGATTCCCATGACACAATTCATGCCCTCTCGATAACCCTATCGACCGTCGGTCACAAATAATTGATGAATTCTCATGGAAGAGGTAGTAGCCGGCTGAAAGAGTGATTTGTCTCAGGGGAGCAACAAATCATGATATCTGTGGATAATCATCAGCATGGCTACGGTGAGATACAATATATTAACGGGTAATCCGATTCGGATGAAATCTTTGAACTTATACCCCCCCGGTCCGAAAATGATCAGATTTGTCTGATAACTGATCGGTGTCATGAACGCAGCGGAAGCCGCGTAGGCGATGGTAAGGAAAAAGGGATATCCCTCAATGCCGAGGCTGTTGCTGATAGCATATGCCAATGGGAAAGATATGGATACTGCGCCGATATTGCCTATAACAGAGGCGAGGACATTCGTGATGATCATCAGCGCCAGTAAAATAGTAATTATGCCATAGGGTTGAGCCACAGATATGATGCCGTTAGCAATCATATTTCCGGCTTCTGTTTTAATGATGGCTTCGCCGATAGCGAGAGAAAACACAAGAATAGCGATCATACTCAGGTCAAGTTCTCTTTTTACATCCTGCATGGTGATCAGGTTGAATGCGATCATGATGCTCAGTATGATCATCAGAGCGGGAAACAGCGTGAGTTTGCTGAAGATAAGGAGCACAAGGGCACACAATGACATAAGGATAAGGGCATAATATTTTTTCTTTCCGGGTTTTACGATATCTCTCAGTTTGGAGACAATGAACAGGTCGCGGTATATTTCCACCCTGTTCCGGAAATCAGGTCCGGCATACAAAAGCAGCAGGTCACCCGGTTGCAACACGATATCGCCTATCTTCCCCCTGATGCGTTTACCATTTCGGTGGATAGCGACGATTGCTGCATTATATCGGTTTCTGAAATCACTCTGTTTGACTGTTTTATTGATCAGACTCGAGAAATTATTGACTACCGCTTCCACGATCTCCATCTTATCGCTGTCGTATGAGCGGGCTGTTTTAGGCAGCTCTATGCCCATATCCGAATTGATCAATTCGACAATATCATGGGTATTGCCGGCAAAAAAGAGGATATCCTCCTCCATCAATATTTCGGTAGGCCCTACGGGAGAGATTGTCCTTTTACCGCGTAAAATTTCCACCAGATACACACCCTTCAGATTTCTCATCCCCGCTTCCAGCAAATTTTTACCAATCAGTTTCGAGTCAGGCAGAATCCTCGTTTCGACGATGTACTCACGTTTATTTTCCGAATAGGCTCTAGTGACATCTTTATGGTCGGGTAACAGCCGTTGCCCGATAAAAGTGATAAACAATATTCCAGTGATGGTGACGGCCGTACCGATGGTAAACAAGTCCTCAAAAAGCAATGGCGCATGATTGTAATCGAGCAGAAAGCCATTCAGCACAAGCGTGGTAGAAGTACCGATCAGCGTAATCATTCCGCCCATGATCGTGGCATAAGATAAGGGAATGAGCAGCTTGGAAGGAGAAATATTGTGCTTCTTCCCCCAATCCACTACATAAGGCGTCATCAGCGCTACTACGGGTGTGTTGTTGATGATAGAGCTCAAAATTGCTACCTGGCTCATCATTCTGAAGAGAAACCCACGATAGGTTTTAGATTTTTTAAAGATGGCGTCAAACAGGTTTTCAAGCTGGAAATTTTTACGCAATCCCGTTGTGATAAGAATCAGCATCATAATGCTGATGATGGATTCATTGGAAAATCCTGATAACACTTCTTTGGTGGAAAGAATCCCTGTGATCAGAAAAAACAAAACAGCAATTAAAAAACTGACGGCAGGCTTGAGGTATTCCTTATAAATCAGCAAAAAAATAGTGAATACGACGATGATCACTATCCATGGCTGAATATCCGGTGGTATCATGTTTTGCTGTTTAAATTTATATCAAATAAATGGAATTGAATTTCAAGAATCAACCGATTAAGGGTTTATTCCAATGCTTTATTATATTTAGGCATGCAACAACTAAACCTGCCGTCTTTTGAATACAGACTTCGGGATCAGGATGGAAAAAAATACATTTTTGATATTATCAGAAAGAAATTTATTGCACTGACCCCGGAAGAATGGGTCCGGCAGCATTTTATACATTTTCTCATAAATCAATATCAATACCCCAAACCTCTGATATCTGTTGAAGATGCCCACAAGGTAAATAAGATGGCGAAGAGAAGTGATGTGGTGGTATATCGTAAAGACGGGAATGTGTTTATGTTGATCGAGTGCAAAGCTCCGACAGTAAAATTATCTCAGAAAACCATGGACCAACTTTCGGCATACAACCAGCATTACAAAGCTTCATGGCTCGTGCTGACAAACGGGATGAAGATGTATGTTTGTCAAATGGACTACGACATGAAAAAAGCGGTATTTTTTTCTGAACTGCCACAGTACAAATGAAAAGCCGGAAT
Source organism: Cyclobacteriaceae bacterium (assembly GCA_015492915.1). Taxonomy (GTDB): domain Bacteria; phylum Bacteroidota; class Bacteroidia; order Cytophagales; family Cyclobacteriaceae; genus JAAUQL01. Next base: position 6,327 of record WGED01000602.1, on the reverse strand, counting down.
CACTCCCGACCTTTCAAATACTTTTTCTTTATTAATCCATTTATCCAAGGAAACTTAACATTATACCGGCGGCGACAGCCGAACCGATTACTCCCGCAACATTGGGCGCCATGGCATGCATCAATAAGTGATTGGTGGGGTCTTCTCTGAGTCCCTCGTTCTGCACCACGCGCGCACTGTCGGGCACTGCTGAAACTCCTGCAGCGCCTATTAGCGGGTTGATCTTATTATCTTCTGAAAGAAACAGGTTCATCACTTTTGCAAAGATGAGTCCTCCGGCTGTTGCGATCATAAATGACAGTGCTCCCAATACAAAAATCAACAACGACTCCGGTGTAATAAACACATCGGCCTGCGTGGAGGCGCCTACCGTGAGCCCTAGTAAAATGGTAACAATATCTATCAAAGATGTACGCGCCGTATTGGCCAGCCGTTCAGTAACTCCCGATTCTTTGAGAATATTGCCGAAAAACAGCATCCCCAGCAGCGGCAGGGCGCTCGGGGATATGAAGGTTGTGAGCAGCAATCCGATGATCGGAAACATGATCTTTTCAACCTTTGAGACAGCCCTGGGCGGTTTCATCCTGATCTGGCGTTCTTTTTTCGATGTCAGCAATTTCATGATCGGCGGCTGTATAACGGGCACCAGCGCCATGTACGAATAGGCAGCAATGGCAATGGGCCCGATAAGGTTTTTTACCGTTGTACCGTCGGATAAGATATTGATGCCATTGGCAAGTTTGGACGACAGGAAAATAGCCGTTGGCCCATCGGCTCCGCCGATGATGCCGATTGCTCCGGCTTCCGGGGCATTGAATCCCAATGACAGGGCGCCCAGAAAAGTAAGGAAAATGCCAACCTGTGCCGCAGCGCCCAGCAGCAAAAGGCGGGGATTGCTGATCAGTGATGAGAAGTCCGTCATGGCCCCGATGCCCAGAAAGATCAATGGAGGATAAATGCCCTTGACAACGCCAAAATAGAGATAATGCAATACACTGCCACTTTCGTAAATTCCTATCTGCAGGTTTGCATCAAGCATAAAGGGTATATTCCCGATCAGGATGCCTGTACCGATTGGCACCAGCAGAAGTGGCTCGTAATCATATTTAATGGCGAGAAAAATGAAAAACAGGCCAACCGCAATCATGACGATATGGCCTGCAGTCACATTTCTGAATCCTGTGTAGTCCAGAAATGTTTCCAGACCTGTCAGAACCCCGGCTTTCCGGCTTGAATCTGTAGTGCTTATTTCTTTTTTTGTTGTTTCACTTGCCAACTGTCCGTCTGCCGGTTTCATGAAAAATGACCATAAACCGGAAAGAATGGCAACGATACCTATCACTGTGATTAATTTTTTCATGGTCTCACTACTCAATTTCAGCTAATACATCACCCTGCAACACAGTATCTCCCTCATTCACATTTACCTTGCTCACGGTTCCGTCCTTCTCGACCAGGATATTATTTTCCATCTTCATGGCTTCCATGACCATAATCGTCTGGCCTTTTGTTACTGTGTCTCCCGGTTTGATGTTGATTTTTATGATATTTCCCGGCAAGGGAGCTTCCACTTTGCTGAGGCCGGCGACCGGCTTTGGTTTTGTCTCTTGTGTTTTTACGGGTTTGGGCCTTACCAGCTTTGGTGTTTTCGTAGTTTTCACATCTTTTGCCAGTTCAACATGATATACAGACCCGTTAACATCAACCTCCGCAATATTATCTTCAAATGAAATCACCTGGACTTCATATTCATTTCCCCGTATGGTGAACTTAAACTTTTTCATTGTTAAAATCTTCGGTTTAATCCTGTGGTGACATTATATATTTTTGAGCTCCATGGCGAATACTTCCTGGAAATCTTTTTAATGGTAAGCACTGTTTTTTCATCATCATGAAGCTCGCTGAAATAGAGAAACAAGGCGGTGCTGATAGCCGCTCCTACCTCACCTGTAATTGTCAGATCGTCAATAACAATCTCCTTACCCGCTTTTTTTCTTAGCCTCCTTCTCGTAAGAAAATTGAGAAATACCGGAAGAAAGTGAAAAACAAAGTATAGTCCGATCAATGCAACAAACACGATCACATATCCGATGAATGCCAAAGTAGTGGCATCGGAGGTTATCCTCGAAAGGTCAAAGATCACTTCTGCTGTCAGTAACATATCTTCTCTGTTTTAGAGTGGTAAATTGGAATGTTTCTTGGGGGGATTGAAATCCTTTTTGGTCGACAAGGTTTGCAAAGCCCTGATCACCCTGAATCGTGTATTTCTAGGTTCAATAATATCATCAATAAATCCGTATTTGGCTGCCTGATAAGGATTGGCAAACTTTTCCTCATACTCGAGCTCCTTCTCATGAATATATTTCATCCGTTCCTCCTCATCGCTGATCTCACTGATTTTTCTCCCCTCGAGCACCTCTACAGCGCCTTTGGCACCCATCACGGCGATTTCAGCCGTTGGCCAAGCGTAATTGATATCTCCTCGCAATTGCTTACAACTCATCACGTCGTGTGCTCCGCCATAGGATTTGCGAAGAGTAATAGTCACTTTGGGGACGGTAGCCTCGCCATAGGCAAAAAGCAGTTTGGCCCCATGGATGATGATGCCGCCCAATTCCTGATTGCTGCCCGGTAAAAAGCCGGGAACATCCACCAATGTGACTATTGGGATATTGAAGGCATCACAGAAGCGGACAAAGCGTGCGGCTTTTCGCGATGCATTGATATCCAGTACCCCGGCAAGGTAGTTGGGCTGGTTGGCTACGACACCTGTGGACATGCCGTTGAAACGGGCAAAGCCGATTACGATATTTTTAGCATAATTTCGCTGTACTTCAAAAAACTCATTTTCATCTGCGATGGCATGAATTACGTCAAGCACATCATAAGGCTTGTTTGGATTTTCCGGGATAATCTCATTCAGAGAATCCTCCAGCCTGTCTACCGGATCGGTATTCTCTATAATCGGAGGTTCCTCAAGATTGTTGGATGGCAGGTAACTTAAAAGCTTGCGGATGAGCAGCATACCTTCTTCCTCATCTTTGGCAAGAAAATGCGATATGCCTGATTTGGTAGCATGTACATTGGCCCCACCCAATTCTTCTGTTGAAATATCCTCTCCTGTCACCGACTTCACAACCTTCGGTCCGGTCACAAACATGTAGCTCGATTTGTCGCTCATGATGATGAAATCCGTAAGCGCGGGCGAATAGACTGCTCCGCCGGCACATGGACCGTAAATGGCTGAGATTTGGGGAATCACGCCACTGGCCAGAATATTGCGCTGAAAGATATCGGCATATCCTGCCAGACTTCTCACACCTTCCTGTATCCTGGCGCCACCGCTGTCATTCAGACCGATGACGGGTGCGCCTACTTTCATGGCCTGATCCATGATTTTGCATATCTTATTGGCGAAGGTTTCGGAGAGAGAGCCCCCAAACACCGTAAAATCCTGAGAGAAGACATAAACCACGCGGCCGTCTATCGTGCCATGCCCGGTCACTACGCCATCGGACAAGAATTGTTGTTTTTCCAATCCGAAAGACTTGGTGCGGTGTGTCACGAACATGTCAAATTCTTCAAAACTGTCTTCGTCGAGAAGCATGTCAATTCGCTCTCTCGCTGTGTATTTTCCTTTTTTGTGTTGAGAATCTATTCTTTTTTCGCCGCCGCCAAGGCGTGCCTTAGCGCGTTTCTCAATCAACTCATTGATTTTTTCCTGATTTTTCATTGTCGGTAATTATTTTTCCCTGTTTGGTTTTTCACAAAGCTCCGTGAGCACCCCCCCCGTCGATTTAGGATGAAGGAAGGCAATATTCAGACCTTCCGCACCCGGACGGGGTTTTTCATCTATAAGTCTGATGCCTTTTTCTTTTAATTCATCCAGGGTGCCCTGCAGCCCCTCTACAGCGAAGGCAATATGATGAATTCCCGCACCTTTTTTTTCAATGAATTTTCCGATGGGGCCATCCGGTGAGGTGGATTCGAGAAGCTCGATTTTGGTCTGGCCGATTTTAAAAAAAGCTGTTCTTACCCTTTGGTCTTCGACCTCCTCAATGGCGTAGCATTTGAGGCCCAATACATTTTCATAATAATCAATAGCAGCCTGGAGGTTTGCTACTGCAATCCCCAGGTGTTCAATGTGTGTAGCTTTCATGACTTTTATAGTTGGTAAAGTGCTGTTTGCTAATTGACGTGCAAAATTCTGTAACCGTTACAAAGAAAAATATGACTGTGGTCAACTTTTCTCATGATTATAATTTGGTTTTCTTCCTGCCCTGCTTTTGGAAAACATCGGGGAATGTTCTGCAGAAGACAAAACAATTTAAATCAACAAACAGTTTACTTCATGATGCGTCTATCTTAACAACAGACAATTTTTGTTATCTCCCGTTATTGTTAATTTTACTGAAGGAGGACAATTTCCACTAATTCTATGAACCCGACAAGCAATATTTGGTATTTCGAGGATATTGATCTTTACAACGTTTTGTGCCCGCACAAGGTGCCTGGCATGAAAGAGAAGCACACATTTCGCAAGTACCAGAAAGATGAATTTATATATTTTGAAGACGAAAAATCCGACACCATTTATCTCATTGCAGAAGGAAGAGTAAAAATTGGCACCTATATGGAAGACGGCAGGGAAGTCACCAAGGCAATTCTTTCGGCAGGAGAGATTTTCGGTGAGCTTGCACTTATCGGGCAGGAGAAACATACGGACTTTGCCCAGGCTATGGATAATAATACAACCATTTGTCCGATGAATATCGAGGACATGAAAGAACTGATGGCACAGAATAAAGCGCTCAGCCTCAAGATTTACAAATTACTGGGACTGCGGATCAAAAGGCTTGAAAGAAAAATCGAATCGTTGGTTTTTAAGGATTCAAGGACGAGAATTGTTGAATTTTTAAGGGATTGGGCAATGGAAAAAGGCAAAAAGGTGGGATTTGAGACGATGATGAAAAACTACCTGACACACAAAGATATTGCTGCCCTCACAGGAACCAGCAGGCAGACCGTAACCACCATATTGAACGAACTGAAAGACAAAAACATCATTAACTTCGACCGCCGCCGCTTTCTGATACGCGATATGGATAAACTCGTTTAACCTAAAAATCTCAATAACCTTTCTATTACGGACTTAAACTATGTCAAAATCAGTCACTTCGTTCACGCTTGCCTGTATTCTAAGGTAAAACCAAATGTTTTGTTGAAAATTTAAACAGCATGTTGATAAAGTGGTACAGGTAGGTTTGGTTCGTCACCATAAAAGTGCATTATGCCTGCCGGCAGGCCTCCTCGCCAAACGTGCTGATTTTCTTTCCGCCATGGCGGGACAAGTTGTACTTTAAGCCCTCATTACGAAATCCTGGTGAGAATTTTGGGTTTAAGATAGCAGATAATCCTTGTCCTCTGCCCTGATATCTTCAATCACATCAATATCGTTAAGCTCGGGGAGCTTTATATAAGTTAACCTTTTCTGTTTGATTTTTTTTATAGTCTGTTGCCAGACTTGGTTAGTCCCCCATTCGATGTCCTCAAAAAGCTCTTTAAAGGATCTTTTCATACCGATCAGGTAATAGCCTCCATCGGTGGCCTGCCCCAGGACAATTTCACAGTGATCGAGCGAGATGAATGCCTGCATCAATATTTCATCCGTCAATTCATAGATATCCGTGCCGATGAGGCATACTTTATTGTATCCCTGGTTGATGGCAGTATCAATGGCATGGTACATCTTTTGACCCAGGTCATCACCTTGCTGAACAGCCTTTTGAAAAAGATTGTTGTCGAACAGATCATTATCCAATATCTTTTCACTGTAACATATGCGTTTGTCCATATACAGGCCCCTGACGGTTTGCATAGTTTTGGCTATTAATTTTTTATATACCGACAGCGCTTTTTCATCACCGATAGTTTTTGCAAGCCTCGATTTGACCTTCCCTGCCACAGGTTGTTTGACGAACACGATTAATAATTCTTTTGGCATTAAATGTATTTTACTCCTGTTATCCCGAAAGTGTTAAAACAATGTTAAATAATTCATCAGACCGTATTTATTTGAACATTGTATTTAAATTTGCGTTTATTAAAATACCTGAAAATTATTGAAATCAAGCATTTTGAGGCTTGGTTTTTGCTAAGCAATAAAGGAAAAGAACTTATAATAATATGAAAATATTCTTACTAACATTTCTTCTTATAGTTACTCAGATCGGAATTTCTTCAGGGCAGGATAAAACAATCGATAACAAAAGCGAATTGCCTAAAATGAAGACGGAAAGCCTTCAGTTATCTGCCGAAATCGACCTG
>WGED01000601.1 GCA_015492915.1 Cyclobacteriaceae bacterium | reverse complement strand
CTTATTACTTTCGGAATTTAATTTATCCTTTTTATACATTTTATAACTAAATTTGAGGAGAAACCGGGACCTCCAGCATTCTCCAATTCCACAAATTTTAATAAAACGAGTTATGAAAAGACGGCAATTTGTACAGAAAAGCATCAAGGCAGGACTGCTCACCGGCGTGGCAGGGCTGACTGTGCCCAACATTAATCTGCTTTACGGCAAAAACGAAAACAGGGCGATCGCCGGAGCCTACGATCTTGTTGCCGTAAAAGGCGGTGAGCCTGGAATGATGTTCGATAAGGCCATCCAATCACTCGGCGGCATGAGCGCTTATGTAAAAAAAGGCCAGACTGTGGTGGTCAAGCCCAATATCGGATGGGACACGACCCCGGATCGCGCAGCCAATACAAATCCCGAATTGGTAGGCCGGATCGTAAAGCATTGCATTGAAGCCGGTGCCAAAGAAGTGTATGTCTTTGATCACACCTGCGACAATTGGGTTAAATGTTATCGGTCGAGTGAAATTGAAAAATATGCGAAAGAGGTTGGCGGCAAAGTAGTGCCCGGAAATTCAGAGGGGAATTATCAGGAAGTGACCCTTACGGGAACACAAAAGCTAAAAACGGTCAAGGTTCATGAGAAAGTCCTCGAGGCGGATGTATTCATCAATGTACCGGTGCTCAAACATCATAGCTCCACAAAATTATCCCTCGCCATGAAAAACCTGATGGGCGTGGTTTGGGACAGGAGATACTGGCACAGGAATGACTTGCACCGCTGCATCGCTGAATTTCCCAAATTCCGGAAGCCCGATCTGAATATCATCGATGGTTATGCCATTTTGAAAAGGAACGGCCCCCGGGGTGTGTCCAGATCGGATGTACTGGTTTCCAAATCATTGCTGGTTTCTCCCGATATCGTGGCCATCGACGCTGCGGCAACCAAGATATTCGGGATGGATCCGGCACAGGTGCCCTACATCCGGTATGCCGATGAAATGGGCGTCGGAACCATGGACCTGGCAAATCTCAATATCAACAGGATAAAGGTTTAGTGAAGAGCCATTGCCTGCTTAACCCCCGGCGTGTCTATGAAAAATTGATGATTTTTCATGAGGATGATCATGCCGTGATACATGGACGGATTAATTGATTTTTTGTAAATAAAAGCAGATAGAGCTGTGAGATATGACTTTTTAAAAACGATACGGATCGTTGTTTCTTTGATATTTTTCCTGCTTACTTTTCTGGTATTCGTTGATTTCAGCAACATGCTCACCGAGGCATGGATCAACGGCATTTTGTACATGCAATTCGTCCCGTCATTGCTGAAGTTTATCAGTAATATATCATTCCTCACGGCCGGCTTCCTTATTGTTCTCTTTGTCACCTTGCTCTACGGACGTATTTACTGCTCATCCGTATGTCCTCTTGGCACCATGCAGGATATCATCACCTGGACAACCAGAAAGATGACGAAAGACAAAAGAAAAAGACGCAAATTTCATCGCTACGCCAGGCCGAAGAACCTGCTGCGTTATTCAATACTCGTCCTCACTATCATAGGTGCATTGTCGGGAGTGGCCTTTATTTTAAGCCTGCTTGATCCGTACAGTAATTTCGGGCGCTTCATCACTGATTTTGTAAAACCCCTCGTAACAGGCGCCAACAACCTGTTGTCAAGCGCGCTGCAAACGATGGATATTTTCGTGATTTATCCTGTTGAACGGCGCGAAATTCACCTGATCTCGCTAATCCTGCCCACACTGATGCTGGTTTTGGTCGTATGGCTTTCCGTCAAACATGGTCGCTTGTATTGCAATACAGTGTGTCCTGTCGGCAGTTTCCTTGGGTTTTTATCGAAATTTTCCATGTTCAGGCTCACAATCGATTCGCATTCCTGCAATCATTGCGCTGTTTGCGTGACTGATTGCAAAGCATCGTGCATCGACTCGAAAGCTCAGACGGTTGATTTCACGCGCTGCGTAGGGTGTTTCAATTGTTTTAAGGCTTGTGACAAGAATTCGTTTTACTATCGAAATGCCTGGTTCGGAAAAGATAAAAACGGTCAGGAAGCTGAAGAGATCAAATTAGAGCCTGTTGATACGGGAAAGCGGGGATTTATGACCGGCATGGTAGCGTTGGGCGCCTGGATCATGGGATTCAGATCGAAACCCGGCACAGATACCCTGAAAGCGGAAAAGGAGATCGTAGCCACCAAACCCTCTACAGTGAAAATCATCCGGGAACATCCGGTCACACCGCCGGGATCAATGAGCATTGATCACTTCAATTCATACTGTACTGCCTGCACGCTCTGCGTATCGGCCTGTCCTACCAACGTGTTGCAGCCTTCTTTTCTCGAATACGGCCTGATCGGTATGATGCAGCCACGCATGGACTACTGGTCGGGCTTCTGCAATTATGAGTGCAAGATATGCTCTGAAGTATGTCCCACAGGCGCCATCAAACTGGTGGACAAGCTCGAAGACAAGCAAAGGATACAGATGGGCATTGCACAATTTGTAAAGGACAACTGTATCGTGCATACCGAAAAAACCGATTGCGGCGCTTGCTCGGAGCATTGCCCAACTAAAGCCGTTGATATGGTGCCCTATGAAGATACGGGCCTTTTCATCCCCGAAGTTACTGATGAGATCTGCATAGGATGTGGCGCCTGCGAGTTTGCCTGCCCCACGATTCCTTATAAAGCAATTTATGTGGAGGGCAATGAAGTACATGAAGTGGCTGACGAGCCTAAAAAAGATGAGCCCGTGATAGAAAGTTCGGAAGAAGATTTCCCGTTTTAAATCAGAAGATGCATCCCGGGGAATCTCTAACTCGGTGTAGATTGTTTTTACACCTGAATATCATCAAATTTGATCCTCAATATGCTGGAATATCAGGGTGTAGATGCAGACTACACCCAGCGCCGGTATTTATGACCCCCTTACTTCCCGTCATGCAGAGCGACAGCGAAGCATCTGTCAAATCAATCCCCACCCGTTTCCCATCAACAGACTCCTCGCTCGCGCTCCGAGTGACGATACACAATGTCATACAGGGTCATAATTACCGTCATTCAGAAGGCGCAGCCTGAAGAATCTGTTGAAAAGGACCTTACTCGTCCCCAGTTCTGGGCGTAGAATGTTTCTACGCCCTGATATCTTTTCGTCACGTTCGCGCTATGAAAAAACAGGCATTTTCTCATGGAAAACAAAGCCCTTGCTTTCCGTCATGCAGAGCGGCAGCGAAGCATCTGTCAAATCAATCCCCACACGTTTCCTGTCAACAGACTCCCGCCAAAGTCGGACAAACTTCGCTCGCGCTCTGAGTGACGGTAGAAAACGTCATTCAGAGGGAGGCACGACCGAAGAATCTGTCGTATTGAACCCATCTCTTCTCGTACTTGTTTGCAACGAGGACGTAATCCGTCAGGAATTTATAATTCCGTTTCCACACGATCCATGAAAAAACAGGCATTTTCTCATGGATTTTCACTCCCGATGGAAATCATATTAACAAAAATACGATAGGCGCCCGGCACGCCCGCAGGAAGTTCCCTGAACCACGAATAACCTGTGTAAATGAAATATCCCTTGCCAAACTTCGCCACGAGCAGACCGCCTTTCAGAGGTGCTTCTCCCGGATCAGCGCAAGACAAAATCGTTTCAAACTCATCAGCCCAGCTTCCGGGAAAATAAAGACCGCGCTCCTGCACCCAGCCTTCGAAGTCGGATTCGGTTATTTCATTGGGGAAATTCATAAGCCTGTGATCCGGATTTAAAATACTGACTTTAGCAAATTCATCCGTAACCCTGCTTCTTGAAAGTTGAAGCTCATAAGGTGCGATTTTGTCCGTGACAAGCCTGTGACTGGTGTTGTACTGTACGATCATAGTGCCCCCGCGATGAACAAAATCAAATAATTTATCCATATCAAACTTCAGTCGCTCTTCGGTATTCAAGGCTCTGATGCCCAGTATGATAACGTCGTATTGGTCAAGGTTTTGGGGTGTGAATTCCAGATCATTAATAAGCTCCACATTATATCCTATTGACCTCAAATTGTCCGGGATCATATCACCGGCGCCCATGAGATAGCCGATTTTTTCATGGCCTTTTTTCAAATCAAGCCTGACAATTCTGGCTTCGGGTTTATTGAAAAGTATCTGCGCCGGAATGTGATCATAATCGATCTCTTCCCATGAATAATCATATTCCTTGCCGTCAGCTCTAACGATGGCTTTTGCATAGCCTGTTGCCTGCCCTGCCGGTGGGGTAACTGAGAAAGTTGCTATGGATTTTTGACGTTTTTTTCCGGGTATTACAAGAATACGTTCAGGAGACACCTTCCAGCCGGATGGCACCGCAAGCCTGACACTGCCTTCAACCCCATCCTTGCCTGCCATGACCTCGACACGAACTTTCTGCTGTCTGTCATCGGCAAACAGCAAAACATCTCCTTCAATATTGGCAAAGACAGGCGGTGAGATTACAAAAGGCCTATACACCTCTCCCCGTACGGGATCATTTTTTTTGTAAACGACAGGCTTCGTATAGGTGATCTGCTCGCCACCAATATTCAACACAAAATCTACCGTCAGGGCAGGATCATTTTCCGGTTTCCCGATCAGTTGCTGCCTGTCCACATCAAACAAACCGATCGAGTGGGGCTTCACAAGCCAATATGGTTGTGAATATTGCATGCCTTTTGGAATAATGATATTTGTTTCAATCTTCTGATCTTCATTATTTTTCAAAGGAATACCATGACTTTCGGATGTCCCGGCTTCATTAAATATTATCTTTTCAAGCGTTATCCCGGCATCAGACCTGTTGATGGCTTCGATCTGCAGACGCAATTTCTCTCCGGGACAGGCTGTATAATCTTCGGCAATAGCTTCGAGGTACAGTCCTGTTGCCGCATAAATTATCTCATCAATTTCCTTCAGTTTTTGTTTTCGCCAGAATTCATCTTCCAGCCCATTGACTTTTCTTCTTAATTTGAGCAAGCCGCCAAGGACGGCTGCCGGATTTTCAGGGTTAAAATTGCCTGTAATTTCATCGATCATGCTGTTAATTTCAGCACCGCCTTTAACCCTGTTCCATGAGATATCGACTACTTCGAAAGCATCATCTTTTGCTTTTTCCCCCTTTTCAAACTGCAGGTATTCAAGTTGTTGCCCCCGGGATCCTGACGCACCGAAGCCCTGGCTTTTGTGGCTGCTGCGGCTCAAAGCAGCGATCTCTGTGTATGACATGCCCAACAGGGGATTGTAAGCTCCCACATTATAAGCGATCATCTCCGATCTTTTTTTCTCATAATCGCTCCTGCGCCACCAATAGGTATTCCAATAAATGGTTTTGGGTTGCCACGGTTGTACATGCTTTAATTGTTCAG
>WGED01000600.1 GCA_015492915.1 Cyclobacteriaceae bacterium | reverse complement strand
TGAGACAAACAGGTCAAGAGCACTCACAATCTTATCAAAGGAGGCAGATTTAGGAATAAAGAGGCCGTTGGAGATGCCATTTGCAATATGGCAGCAGCTTTCATGCGTCTCACTGAGGCGCAAACGCTGCTTGAAGAAATCGATCAACAATTCTCCGAAGAAGCAGCACAGCTTGCTCGGAGTGTGATGTTCCTTGAAGAAGAAATTAGGGAAAAATACTTGCCAAACGAGGTACCATTCTGACAAATAGGAGGCTATCATGCAGGTATTAGAGCTTGCTCAAACTGTGCCGCTAACAAAACACGCAATTCAAGAGAAAGCGGCAGAAGATATTTTCGATTTGGTTAATTCTGGAGAAATCAATCCGCTTAATGCCTATCTATTTTTAAAAAGTCTCGCCGAATATGTAAACGCAGCTCTGAATGTTCTGAAACCTGATGCATTCAACGAACTCGACAAGTACCGCAAAGAAGGTAGTTATGATTTCAACGGTGTCAAGGTCGAAATCTCCCAGGCCCCGAGACGGTTCGATTATTCATCTGATGTAAAATGGGCTGAATTGCAAGCAGAAATCGATAGATTACGGAAGTATCAAAAGGAACGCGAATCCTTCTTGAAGAAACTTGAGAAACCTGTTGTCGATCCAGAAACAGGCGAATTGATTGAACCGCCCAAAGTTAAATCTGGCGGTTACGAAACAATTAAGGTAACTTTTCCAGAAAAATGATTTTCAAGGCTATCCTGAAAGATAACTCGATTTTTTTCGACGATCCGGCAAAAGTTAGGGAATGGTTAAAAGAACTTGCCAAGGATGGCAAACGTCGGATCATCGTCAAGATCGAATACGAACGACAGAAACGTAGCCTGTCGCAGAACCGACTGTATTGGCTCGATTGCCAGACAGTTGCGGATATGACGGGCTATACGGCCGAGGAGATTCATCTTATCAACAAATGCGAGTACTTTGGCGTGAAAACAATTCAAACACGCCATGGTGAGATCACAGTGCCGGCAGGCAGTACGACGGAGCTTGACACGAAACAATTCACTGCCTACATAGAGGACCGCCGGCATAGGTGGCGGGATGAGTTCCCTCAATTGGAGTTTGTCGATCCTGATAATCCACCGGTCGAAGCATATTACGAGGAGGTGACATGGAGCCGATAGAACGTGTTATCTGGACTTTGCAAATGCTCGGTTTCCTGAAGGTCGAAGTCTGGAAGGTTATCGACAAAACTTATGTTGTCGGGACTGATCCAGTGACTTTCACCACACTTACCTTTTTACCGAGCATGTCTTTCTCGCAAATATTAGATTACATCACCAATTCACGAAAAAAATTCGGAGTGGCAGCATGAATAATGGACAGTCTTTACAAAAGATAGATAGCCAGCATGTAGCTGTCTGGCAAGACGAAGAGAAAATAAGAAAGCTATTTGCCAAGGATTTATCGCCAGATGAGTTCCGCTTTTTCGTTTCCCTCGGTGCCAGCCTTGGCGCAAATCCATTTACGCGGGAAATATGGGCTGTGAAATACAATAAAAATCAGCCTGCATCGATTTTCTGCGGCCGTGATTTCTACAGACGCAAAGCGCAAGAGTTGCCAGAATACGATGGGCATCTTGTCGATGCGGTTTATGAAAGAGACGAATTTGCTGTTGAAGATGGAAAAGTGCATCATAAGTATAGTCTCGGCAACCGCGGGAAACTTCTTGGTGCTTACTGTATTGTTTACAAAAAAGGCATCCGGCAGCCGTATTATGTTTTTGTGCCTTTCAACGAATATAATCGCGGATTTTCTAATTGGAAGAATATGCCTGAGACGATGATAAAAAAAGTAGCTGAAGCACAAGGATTGCGCGGAGCTTTTCAAGGTACTTTCAAGGGCACTTATGATGAATCTGAGATGTGGGAAATTGTCCCTGAAACGCAATCAGAGCAACCAGAATCGCAAGACACAGAAAACACGACTCAGAATACTGGCAAGCCTAAGAAAGTCGCTCAGAATCGATATGAGGGCGCAGGAAAACCAAAAATTAAGCAAGAATCGAATAAAAATAGGCTCGTTAAACGATACAATGAACTTTGCGAAGAAGCAAATTCGCTTGGTGTTGATTTCAAAAAGGTGGATATAACAAAAGTAACAGAAAACGAACTAATCGACATTGGTAAAGACCTCAAGAAAAAGATCGACGCAGCGAAGTCAGAGGCGCACAAGAAGGCTGAGTTATTACGAGAGTTCGCAAAACTGAAATTCAACCTACAGACTTATGGAGTACCTGAAAACGCAATCCTGCAAATGACAGCTGATGACAGCATTGAAGCCATCGAAAGCGCGGTTGCGAGTTTGCGTGAACAGCTCGAACAGAAGAAGAAAGAGAAACAACAAGCTGAAGAAAATATTTTTGAGAATATTTAACTGTCTGGAGAACAGATGAGGAACAGGGATTTCGCTGATGAATGTGATTGTTTTTATTGTCAGTTTGATGACGATAATGTAGTAATTATTTACAAACAAGATATTGAATCTATGCGGGATATGGCTTTGTTTTATATCAAAAATGGTACAAAAAATGAAAAGAAGTTAGCCAACAAATTATTAAATGCGGTAGAATGGATAATAAGTACACCGCAATATCAAAAAGCGGAGTGAACCATGAAAAAACTTGCAGGATTTTTATTTTTGAAACTCAAAGACGCTTTGGAAGAATGGCACAACGAACATCCTGGCAAAGAAATGTCCGACGAAGAGATCATGGATATTTATGAGGAGAAAGCGCGAGAAGTTGATGAGATGGATTCTTGGTGGCACAGATACGGTAAAGAGGATGATGATGATTAAGCTGAACATTATAGAGACACAGGCGGATCAAGTTGCATTGGTTTTGTTTGTACTTGCTGGGA
>WGED01000599.1 GCA_015492915.1 Cyclobacteriaceae bacterium | reverse complement strand
CTTTAATCGATCAACATAAAATCCCTAACCGCCTATATTGATGATCTTTGCAATTTTTTTCTGAAGATGGGTTATGTCGGCCAGGCCGTCCACATCTTTCAGTTTCATCGCCGCTTCCGCGTAATAATCCAGCGCTTTTTCAGGAAGTTTGTTCATGATGAAGTAATCCCCTTTTAACTCAAGATTGAGCGGCGTGCGGGCGATGTTCAGTGACTCGTCGAGCCATGCCGCAGCTTCTTTCAGGTTTACCTCCTTTTTGAAACACTTCTCGGCACTTCTCGCCAGTGTGTACCAGTCATGGGGGCTTGCATTTTCAACAGCCTGTCGTGTTTTTTCGGTTGTCCGGTCATTGTTTTTTGCAAAGGCTGTACCGAAACTGAGCGCAAAGATGGCAAAAGCCACAACGAAGGATGATTTTAATGTTTGTCGTTTCATGGTAAATTTCTTTTAGTGATTAATTTAAAGTTGTTTAGTTGTGCTGCCATATGTGCCAACGGTGTGCCACAATATAAAACAATCTGTTTATCAGTTACTTACAATGAAACAGCTCTAAATCAGATGAAGTATAATGTCCGTTATTGAATAAATTTGTGCAGATACGGACAGCAAAACCTTTTACATTTCAGCTCATATTTGATATGCTCATTGAGGCATGAAAGTCTTTAATCAAATTATCAGCGGGTTGTCGGACTGCGGGAATGGGGCTATGAGAAAACAGCCATTTTTTCATAGGCTGATTGTATGGGATACTAAAATGCCTTAGATTCAATCATAAAATGAATGACGGTAAACAACCCCCGGAACAATGAAATTTTCAAACTTTTTGGCTCTTTTTGCAATCGTCCTGTATTTTGCCTGCGAAGACAAAAAATCCAATGAAGATAAGACACCTGTCGAATCAATGCCCGAAATAAAAAAACAGGAGATTCTGGCCACTTTCCGGAATTGCAATCCAGATTCGGCCGATTGTACATGGATCAGGATCACTTATATTGAATATGGCGATGATGCGCATAAAGCAGTGAATGAATTTATTCAAAGAAAAATCACGGAAACAGCTTCGGATTTTGTGGATGAATCGCTTACAGTCAATACTCCTGCGGAAGCTGCCCGCGCGTTTATCGATAATTTTGAATCATTTAAAACCGAATTTCCAGAGTATAAATTCGCCTGGTTCCTCACTGTCGATGCCGATGTGATCTATGAAGATGATGGTATTACTTCAGTGAAAATTGACATGGAGTCCTATACGGGCGGGGCTCATTCTAATGCTACGACGCATTATTATATTCTGAACAACAAAACAGCACAACCGCTTTCCCTCGATGAAGTTATAAGTGATACGGTGGCTTTTAAGAAACAGATTGAATTTGCCTTTCGTAAAGAAAAAAATATCCCGCAGGACAAGTCGTTGTATGATGCCAATCTGGATATTGAGAGTTTCAGCGATGTGCCCTGCGATAATGTAGGCATTACCGATACTGCCGTCATCGTGCATTTCAATTCCTATGAGATAGCGCCCTTTGCCGCCGGGCCGTTTACCATCATCCTGCCAAAGGAAAATATAAAAAGCATTCTGAAAATAGAATGACAAACCGCAAGGCCTTAGCATAACGAAGCCATGAAAAATCATTGATTTTTCATGCATTTTTCAGTGCTCCGGTCACTAAACGGGCTTTGGCCTCTCCTACGATTGCCGCGATCTCATCATGGTCCGCTTCTTTCAGCTTCCGCACCGATTTGAATTTTCGTAAGAGCTTTTCCATGGTTTTTTGGCCTATTCCTTTTATCTGCGTCAGCTCGTTGGCGATGGCGCGCTTGCTGCGCTTGCTGCGGTGAAAGGTGATGGCAAAGCGGTGGGCCTCGTTGCGGATGTGTTGCAGCAGCTTGAGCGAGGGCGACTTTTTGCTGATGTGCAGCGGGAATTCATCCCCGGGAAAATACACCTCTTCGAGTCTTTTGGCGATGCCTATCACGGGCACTTTGCCGTAAATATCCAGTTTTCTCATGGCGCTGACAGCAGATGACAACTGCCCCTTGCCGCCGTCGATCACGATGAGGTCGGGCAGCGGCTTGTCCTCGTCGAGCAGCCTGCGGTAGCGACGGTACACGATCTCTTCCAT
This sequence comes from Cyclobacteriaceae bacterium, assembly GCA_015492915.1. Classification (GTDB taxonomy): domain Bacteria; phylum Bacteroidota; class Bacteroidia; order Cytophagales; family Cyclobacteriaceae; genus JAAUQL01. The sequence goes on along the minus strand of WGED01000599.1, from coordinate 13,965 downwards.
CGAGGCAAAGTCATTGGGCCCCTCCACGGTTTTGATGTTGTATTTCCTGTATTCCTTTTTGGTGGGTTTGCCTTTGGCAAAATGCACCATGGAGGCCACCGGATTGCTGCCTCCGAGGTTTGAGTTGTCAAAGCACTCGATATGCTCCGGCAGGGTTTTGAGCTGAAGGTCCTGTTGTAACTGGCGCAGCACTTCGATGCCTTTATAATGATCGGACTGCGATTGTACCTGTTTTTCCCTTTTATAATAAAGTGCGTTTTTCAATGCCAGGTCCACCAGTTTTTTCTTGTCGCCGATCCGGGGCACACGGCATTCGGCATCCAGATCAAAATCTATCTCGATATTTGTCAAAATCTCATGAGAGCCGCTTTTATATTGCTTTCGCAAATCAAAGATAACCGGTGGCAGGATTTCCTTGTCGGGCTCGTCGAGCTTTTTCTTCACCTCTACCGTTTTGCTGTGGATGATAGAGCCGTTGGCGATCTTGAGGTAATTGATATAGGCACGTTTCTCATCAGAGGTAATGGCGAATACATCGATGTCGGTCAGCTTCTGATTCACGATCACGGTCTTCGATTGGAATTTTTCGAGCAATTCCAGTTTTTCTTTCATCATCTGGGCGTACTCGAACTCCAGTTTTTCGGCAGCCTGTTGCATTTGCTCTTTGAAATACTGCCGTGCGGGGGCGAGGTTGCCCTTGAGCAGGTCTTCGGCCATACGGATATCCTGCAGATATTCCTCTTCGGTTTGCAACCCGACGCAAGGGGCTTTGCATTTACCGATATGATATTCGAGGCATACCTTGAACTTCCCGGCTTTGATATTTTTCTCACTCAGGTTCAGCTTGCAGGTACGCACATAGTACAGATTGCGGATCAGCTCGAGGATATTGTTCATCGCGCGCACGCTGGAGTAGGGGCCGTAGTATTTTCCCTTTTTGCGATCGACCCTCCGTGTGCTGAATATCCTCGGAAACGGCTCTTTTGTCACGGTGATATAAGGGAAGCTTTTATCGTCCTTGAGCAGGATGTTGTATTTCGGCTGGTATTCCTTGATCAGGGCGTTCTCAAGCAGTAGCGCATCAAATTCCGTATTTACGATGGTAAACTCGATGTGGGCGATTTCCGACACCATCTTCTTTGTTTTGCGGTTGTGTCCTGCACTATCGTTAAAGTAGCTCGATACGCGTGCTTTGAGGTCTTTGGCTTTGCCCACATAAATGACCTTGCCGGCGGCATTGTAAAACCGGTAAACACCCGGCTTTCTCGGGAAAGTTTTGATTTCATGGGGTGTATATCTCGGCACTTCCATCGTCAGGCAGTCATGAGAAATCAATGATTTTTTTACCGGCCTGGAGCCCGGGGATCAATGACAGGACTATAATCATCCGGAATCCATGAGCAAACGCTCATAATTTTCTTACCATATTTCTTCCTGATCAAGCTTTTTCACGGCCTTATTCACATCAACCGAATCCATTTCTGCCAGCTCCGGGTTTTGGTATTTCTCACAATCAATCTCAACAGGCAGCGGACGGATAGGCCTTGGGAACGGGCCTTTTTCAAAACCGAGCACCGTGTCGGCATATACGCTCTGCATGAAATAATCCCATATCGGCATCGCCATACGCGCGCCCTGTCCGAGAGCGGTTGTCCTGAAGTGAATACTCCGGTCATCGCCACCGACCCAAACCCCGGCAGCAATATCTTTGGTCAGGCCTATAAACCAGCCGTCCGATCCGTTTTGAGTGGTTCCGGTTTTGGCGCCGATCTCATTGTCGATCCGCACTTCCGGGCTGAGACCAAGAGCGGTTCCGCCCTGTTCGGTGGTCGAGCCCATGAGCATATAAAGCATCAGGTAAGCAGTCTCCTCGCTCAGCACTTCTTTGGTCCTCGGCGGAAACTCCTGAATGATATTGCCGTATTTATCCTCAATCCTCGTGATAAAGTAGGGCTTGGTATAAACACCCTTGTTCACAAAACTCGAATAAGCGCCCACCAGTTCATACACCGACACATCGCTGGTGCCGAGACACAGGGAAGGCACGGGGTCAAGGGGGCTTTCCACACCAAGCTCTCTGGCATAGCGTACCACGGTAGCCGGATTGGTCAGTTCCTTCATCACAAAAGCGGTGATGGCATTTTTCGATCTGGCCATTCCCTGCCGCAATGTCATCTTTTCTCCCGTGAATTTTCGGTTATAATTCTGGGGAGTATAAGTCGGGGGAGTCTGGCCCGGTACTGAAAAGGTAACGGGCGCATCCTCGACCATGTAGCAGGGAGAATAGCCCTGATCGATGGCGGCGAGATATACGAAGGGCTTGAATGTAGAGCCGGGCTGTCTCCTGCCTTGTTTCACATGATCATATTTGAAATATTTGAAATTGATCCCACCTACCCAGGCTTTGATCTGGCCTGTCCGCGGGTCCATCGCCATAAAGCCTGCCTGCAGAAACCGTTTGAAATATTTAAGAGAATCCATTGGACTCATCAGTGTGTCGATTTCCCCCTTCCATGAGAAAACCTTCATTTTATAAGGTGTATTCAGCACGATATCTACAGAATCGGAATCTTTTCCGTATTTGGCCACCAGCTTTTTGTAGTGATCCGTCTTTTTAATAGCTTTTTTGAGAAAATCCTTTATCTCACGGCCTTTTTCATCCCGCCATGGATTCTGGCCTTTCCAGTGCTCGTCAAACAATTCCTGGAGGAAAGACATATGTTTGGTCACGGCCTCTTCGGCATATCGCTGCAACCGGCTGTCGATGGTTGTGTAGATGCGCAGACCTGATTCCCAGAGGTCATATCCGTTTTTCTTAGCCCAGTACATGAGCTGGGGGGTAATTACGGAACGGAAATACGGAGCAAGTCCGGTGATGTGATCCTGCGCTTTGTAGTCAATCCCGAGCGGTAATGTTTTGAGCGAGTCAAACATTTCCTTTGAGATAAAATCGTATTTATAGAGGTTGTACAGGATCTCGGTTCTTTTTTTCAGGGCATTGTCGGGATGCAGGATCGGGCTGTACCGTGTGGGCGCATTGAGCATGCCGATAAGCAATGCCGACTCCTGGTAGTTGAGGCTGTCGGGAGGCTTGTTAAAGAATGTCTCCGCAGCAGTATTAATGCCGTATGCATTATGGCCAAAGAAAATTGTGTTGAAATACATGGCCATGATTTCTTCTTTGGTGAAGGACTTTTCAAGTTGGATGGAGATGATCCATTCCTTTATCTTCACAATGAACGGCCTGAGAAAATCCACTTTATACAGCAATCCCTCATGCGCTGTCTCTGTACGGAACAGGTTTTCAGACAACTGCATAGTGATGGTGCTGCCGCCTCCGCGGAATGAAAATGTCAGCTTACCCACCATCGCCCGAACCAGGCCTTTCAGGTCAATGCCCGAATGCTCATAAAATCGAATATCCTCGGTGCTGAGCAATGTATTCACAAGTTCCGGTGATAACTCATCAAAGGTTACCTGATTTCGGTTATATCTATAATATTTGCCCAACTGTACGCCATCGGCTGAGATCAGCAGGGAAGCCAGGTCATTTTCGGCCTCGGGATTTTCCATGGACTGATAGCTGGGCAGATCACCAAACAGATTGAACAGATTGATCCGCACCGAGACGATCACAAGGATCACCACAAGGATAAACGAAACAAACGCTATCCATGTGGCTTTGATCAGCCTGGCGACCAGCTTGTTCTCTTTCTTTTTAGCCATACTTACGGTTTATAATATTCTTTAAAAAACTTTAGATAACCGGCCACATTGCGGGCCTGATAGAATATCTGAAAATTATCTTCCGTAATTACGAAATTTTCATATTGAATATTGGCAGACTCAGGCAATTTTACGCTGCTTTTATTGAAATCTTCATAAAACTTCATCGCTTCGTCCTTTGTCTGGAACTTATTCACCAGCACTATAGAAAACCCTTCATTGAGCGAAAGGTTGCCCGTTTTAAGATTTCTGTTTGCATATTTTTTTTCAATGTAGTTATCAATGAGCGATGGTATCAGGTTAGTGATCTCACCCAGATTAGGATATACGAGCACGAAAAAATGCGGTTGATCGAAATAGGTGATATATCGCGCCCCCTTACGTTGCAATTCTTTCTTCTTGAAATTTTTACTCGCCTCAAGCAGACTTTTGGCATAATCCAGCATCGGGCTCTCGGGGTAGTTTTTAATGAATTCCTGCAATTCGAACTGGTATCTGGTCTGCCCCTCTACTTTTCCATCGATCAGAATTCCCAATATTCTCAGCTTGTCGGTAAAGGAATTTTCCGGATACAACTCGATGGCACGATTTACGAGTGTTTTTGCCTGACTGTAGTTTTCCTGACGGTAATAATCATACGCAATCTCATAGAGCCTTTTCAGTCGCTCGGCTGTCTCGTTGCTCTCTTCCCGGTAGTTGGGGTTGATGGCCAGCTTGGCAAATAGTGTTTGCGGATAAGTGTCTATGAGTTGTTGCTTAAAAGTCTCGGCTTTTTCATCGTCACGCTCCTTGTACATCAGATAAAGAAGGTAGAGTGCTTCGGGTTCATGTTCGGAGCCGGGAAAGCGGGAAAGAAGTTTTTCGAAAGTATTTATGGCATTATCCGTCTCTTCTAACTGGAAATTGTAAATGTTTCCGAGTTTAAAATAAGCATCTTCGATTTTCTTCAATGCCGTCGCTTTGGCTTCATCAGAAAACGGGATCGTCTCAATCATGGCTGCAACACGATCATCCAGTGACACGGATTCCTGTTGCTGTTCTTCTGTCTCTACGGCGGTTGTGTCTGATGCATTGGCCAGTTCGTCGGGCGCGAATGCGGGGATTGACTTCTTTTGCGATCTACGCCAGTTATCTTCCAGCGGGCGGTTGCCCCACCTGGCCAGAAACTGGCTCCTGCCTGAAGAAACCGCAGCAAGATTGTAAAAATACCATGTCCCCCCGCCTTGTTGTGCATTGCTTTGATCGATGCCGAATGGATTTGCAAAAACCTGACCGCCGGCGTTGTTGCTGATCGTCGCATTTCGCCGGGCTAGTTTTTTCGCTTCCCTTTCCTGTTCACGCTCTTTTCTTTCGCGCTCAGCGACCACTTCTTCAAGCAATTTTTGTAATTCGTCCCTGTCCATATCCGCCAGGGTGAGGAGACTGTCTTGTTCCTTGATGGTTTCGATCTGTACGACAAAATCTTTGAGTATGTCGGCCCGCTCCTTTATTTTTTCAAAACCTTCTTCATCCTGTGGTAGTGTCATTACAGCACTGTCATAATACGCCTGGGCAAGCCTGTAATCTTTGTAATGATCATAATATAGTTCTCCAAGCTTAAGGTATGAATAACCTTTTTGCCGGGGGCTTTCAATTCCTGTTGTCACAGAAGATTTAAGGTATTCAACAGCCTGGTCGTGGTTGTTGTGTTTTATTTCAAACTTTGCCATTTCATAATAGATCCGGTCAACAAATTCCTTGTTCTTTTCGTCCTTAAGGAGTTTAGAAAAATATCCCCTGATTTTTTTCAGATCAACTTTCTGATCGAGCCTGATGACCTCCGCCATATTGAGCTTGGCAAAAAATGACAATTCATACTCGGGGCTACTCTTCAGACATCTTTTATAATGATTGTAGGCTTCTCCCTCAAATCCAAGATACTGATACACCTGTCCGAGAATAAAATGATAACGGGCCCGCTTTTTCTTATCTTTTTCAAGCTCGACAGCTTTGCTGAGGTTGGGTACCATATTTTTATAGTCTTCAGCTAGTTGAAAAAAATAGGTTTTCACTAACAGAAAATCCTTTTCATTTTCTTTGCTGAGCTTTTCTTTTCTCAGATAGTCAGCTACGGCGATGGCATTGTTTTTTTCATTGTAGTCGATGAAGGTGCGCATGAGGGCGATTAAAGCCTGGTGCCGGAGATCCTTGTCTTCACTGTTTTTATTGATATACTTGAAAGTTTTAATGGCATTTTCAAAGTCGCCGCCGTAGTACCTTGCCATTCCTATAAGGTAGTAACTCGGATACACCCATTTACTGTTGCCGTGCCGTTGTATGGGCAATGAGGCTTTTTTGATAATATCTTCGAGTTTATCTCTCACGCCGTCGATTGTAATGCTGTCGATATCATAAAATACGCTCAGTATTTTATTGTAATCGTTGTGGTGGCTTTGCGCGATGAGTTCATCAATTTCGCGCAGCTCCTCCTTGGCTATGAAATAGGCATTAAAATATGCCGTGGTATTGTGATAGGTCTTGCTGAAAAAGTTTTTTTTGCTCGATGAACAGTCCGAAAACAGGAACAGCGCCACCAGGAGCAAAATGCTTAAAATGTTTAGCAAGAGTGATTTTAACATAAAAAAGAGGATATTCAATTAAACGCGAAATTAATGACAATTCATACAATAAAAGTATCTGAAATGCTTTTTAATGTATACTTTTGTGCTTCAAACCAGGGCAATTTAAGTTGAAAACGCGAAAAACACTTTCTAACTGGCTCACAAACAGGTATTTATTGATCCTGCGCAATGAAGAGAATTTTGCGGAAAAGACAACCATCAGTTTTACCTATGCCAAATTAATTCTTGTCACTTTTTCTATTCTTTTGGTACTGATGATCGCCAGCCTGTATCTTTCGAGCACCCTGATGGCCAAGTGGTTTGACCCTCGTCATGAACTTATTGTGATGGACAGAAACCTGGTATATCTTGCCGATAAGGTGGACTCCCTCGAAAATCAGATGCGCATCAAGGATCAGTTCATCACCAATATTCAGCATATTCTCATCGGGGATGTGGAATACAGAGACAGCGCTATTTTAGGAAACACAGATAAAGCCGTTGACAACACGATTGAGCCGATTTCTGCAATTGATTCGCAGTTTCGCAAGGAATTCGAAAAGGATGAGCTGTCTTTTATGACGATCAATACCAGCATGTCGGAAGAACTGACAGGGCAGTATTTTTATTCGCCGATCGATGGTATTATCACAACCAAATTCAACCTGAAGGAAGAACACTACGGCATAGATATCGTATCAAATAAAAACGAGCCTGTAAAATCAATAGCTGAAGGGATCGTCATTTTTTCCGATTGGACACAGGAATCGGGCAACGTGATTATCATTCAGCACAGAGGCAATATTACATCGGTTTATAAGCATAATTCGGCTTTGTTAAAAAAAGTTGGTAATTTTGTGACCGCCGGGCAGGTGATTGCCATTATAGGTAATACCGGTGAGTTGACTACCGGACCGCATCTTCATTTTGAAATGTGGTACAAAGGCAACCCGGTTGATCCGGAAGAATTTATATCATTTTAATACGTACACAGATGTTCAAAAATAAACAAGAAAACATGGCTGTTCAGGACGCAACAAATTCCAGCAATATCATAGGGAAGGGAACTATCGTAGATGGAAACATCGAAACTTTTGGCAACATAAGGATCGAGGGTAAAGTAAAGGGTAGCGTAAAAAGCAAATCCAAAATCGCACTGGGCCAATCATCTTTTATCGAAGGAAATATCATTGCACAGAATGCTGAGATCTCAGGTGAGGTAAAGGGGGTCGTAGAAGTGACCGATCAGCTTATTCTTCGTCCTTCAGCAGTTGTCGAAGGTGATATTGTCACCAACAAGCTTATTGTTGAATCCGGAGCTAAATTCAACGGTGGGTGTAAAATGGGAGTAACCCAGAAAGAAATAAAAATAGGTGATAATGGACAAACAAAACCCTTCGGAGAAAAGAAACCGGCGAGTCCAGAGGCAAAAACAAATTGATGCCTATGTAAAATATTCGGGGCTGGCATTTCAAATGGCAGCCCTTATTTTATTAGGATACTGGCTGGGAGGAAAACTGGATAAGTTACTCGGATTGTCATTTCCCGCTTTTACCATATTACTGATACTGGTGTTCCTTTCACTATCTTTTTATTCGTTAATCAAAAGTTTACCAAAAGATTGAATTCCCTGTCGAAAAAAATACCTTTTCTCGGTTTGTACGCATTTACCTTAGTGATAGTGCTGATTGCGGCTATTTTAAGATTTGCCATACCCTCTATTCTGTATCATGACCTTTGGGTGATTATTGTTTTCTTTTTCTTTCTTACCTATGCATCACTGATTACCATACAAAAATTTGTAACTAAAAATCCGGAAAATTTCCTGACGATTTACTTCAGCGTAATGGTGGCCAGGCTCTTCGCATCTATTGTTTTTGCAGCAATTTTTATACTGCTCGACCGGGAAAATGTGTTTCTTTTTGCCATGAATTTTATCGCACTTTATTTGTCATATCTCGGGTTTGAAATATATGGCATTATAACTAACTTGCGCACTCATTTTACGAAAAGAAATCGAGATGAATAATAGTTCCGGAGTGGGTATTAAAAAGAGCATTTTTTATAAACTTTTACTGGCGATTTTATTGATGGTTCCCTCTGTACCGGGCGTTGCTGCATCGGAGGAGGGGAACAAGACATCTTTTATCATGCATCACGTCCAGGATGCGCATGAATGGCATCTTTTCACTTACGGCCATACACATGTTTCCATTCCACTACCGGTGATCATCTATGAAAAGGGCGCAGGGCTGCATTTTTATATGTCATCTGATTTTTTCGATGAGGAACACAACAAAATTGAGCATGACGGCTTTTATATTGATGATCATGAGCATCTGAAGGCGACAGATGAATCAAGGGAATTTTATGACATTTCGATCACCAAAAATGTCGCCTCATTATTTATCAGCGTTATTCTGTTATTCTGGGTATTCCTTTCCGTTGCAAAAAGATATAAGCAAAATCCGCTCAGTCCGCCAAAAGGGCTGCAGTCCGCTCTTGAACCAATCATCATTTTTATCAGGGATGAGATAGCAAGGCCAAACATCGGAGAGAAAAAGTATGAAAAGTTCATGCCTTATTTGTTGAGCATTTTCTTTTTTATCTGGTTCAATAACCTGCTGGGTCTTTTGCCCGGTGCGGCCAACCTCACGGGAAATATCGCCGTGACCATGACTTTGGCGTTATTTACTTTCGTGATCACGAATGTGAGCGGTACGAAGGACTACTGGAAGCATATTTTCAATACACCGGGTGTGCCATGGTGGCTCAAAATTCCTGTTCCGCTCATGCCGGTTGTCGAATTTATAGGAATACTCACCAAGCCATTCTCGCTCATGGTTCGTCTCTTTGCCAATATCACGGCGGGCCATATCATCATCATGAGCCTGATCGCTTTGGTGTTTATATTTGAGAGTGTGTATATCGGCCCGCTCAGCGTATTTTTTGGCTTATTCATGAATATGGTTGAATTGTTGGTGGCGTTTATCCAGGCTTTTGTGTTTACCCTGCTGTCAGCTATTTATTTTGGTCTGGCGGTGGAGGAGCACCATGAAGAAGAACATAGTGAAGGGTTGGAGAAGGCTTCAGCCTGATTTTTATATACTTTAAATTTTATCATTTATGTTAACAAGTATTTTATTACTGGCAGTTGAAGGTCTGGCATTATTGGGTGCCGGTATCGGAGCCGGAGTAGTCGCGGTAGGCGCAGGCATCGGTATCGGTAAGATTGGCGGCGCAGCAATGGAATCCATTGCGAGGCAGCCGGAGGCAGGAGGCAAAATCCAGACTGCAATGATCATTTCGGCGGCCCTCATCGAGGGGGTATCGCTTTTCGGTGTTATCGTTTGTCTGATCATCGCGACATCGTAATTCACCGGAACCCATAAATCCGGCTTGATGACACTAGGTCACAAGCCGGGTTTTTTAAAATTAAATTACCAATTCATTATAGATAAAAAAGTATTTCGCAGGCCTGTATTGGGTTAGAAATAACAGGTCGGTAAAATAAAAAGAAAACATCATGGAACTAATAACACCTGCTTTCGGACTGATATTCTGGCAGACAATCATATTCCTGTTTGTGTTGCTCGTCTTAGGCAAATTTGCCTGGAAGCCGATACTCAGTGCACTCAAGGACAGGGAGCAATCCATAGAAGAAGCCTTGCAATCTGCTGAAAAAGCCAAGGAAGAAATGGCCAACCTGGTTGCCGAAAATGATAAAATGATAAAAGAGGCCAGGATTGAACGAGACAAAATCCTGAAAGAAGCCGCTAATATGGCCGAGGAAATCAGGCAGGAAGCCAGAAATGAGGCAAAAGTCATAGGTGATAAAATGATTGAGGATGCGAGGGCAATGATCGAATCGGAAAAGAATGAGGCCATCAAGCAAATAAGAAACCAGGTGGCAGAGCTCTCGTTGCAAATCACGGAAAAATTACTGAAGAAGAATCTTTCCGGGGATAAGAAGCAGCAGGAACTCATAAAGGATTATATGAAAGATATTAAACTGAACTGATGTCTGAATTTAGGGTCGCATCGAGATATGCCAAATCTATTTTTGATTTGGCGGTAGAGCTTGGCAAAGAGGACAGGATCTTTGAAGACATGCTGCTGATAAAGCATGTATGTGCCGAAAACAGAAATCTGATCCTCATGCTTCGAAATCCGATTATAAAGGATTTGGCCAAAGCCAAAATCCTCAACCGTATCTTTGAAAAACACGTCGATGAACTGACCATCCATTTTTTTGCTTTGATGTGCAGGAAAAACCGGGCGGAAGTCATACCCGATACGAGCATCGTTTTTGTTGATCTGTATGACGAATATAAAGGTATTTTGAGGGCTCAGGTTATAACAGCTGTTGCTTTATCGAAAGAACTGAAGAAGGATTTTGAAAGCCTCGTTGCCAAGGCAACCGGCAAAACGGTTGAGCTTGAAACCAGTGTGGATGCGTCGCTGATTGGAGGGTTTATAGTAAAAATAGAGGACACTCAACTGGATAATTCTTTAAAAACAAAACTGAAAGAACTGGAAAGAGAGTTAAAATCCTGATAAATAAATAATTGACAATAAAGAATAACATAGAATTATGGCTGATATAAGACCAGATGAGATTTCGGCAATTTTGAGAGAGGAACTCTCGAGCTTCAAAACGGAAGCGGAATTAGAAGAAGTAGGCACGGTGTTGCAGATCGGTGACGGGGTGGCCAGAATTTACGGCCTGTCCAATGCCGAAGCTGGAGAATTGCTGGAATTTGAAGACGGCACCTCTGCCCTGGTGCTTAACCTTGAGGAGGATAATGTGGGTGCCGTACTATTCGGGGAATCCGAAAATATCAAGGAAGGGGATACCGTAAAGCGTACCGGGCGCATTGCTTCCATCGATGTCGGTATGGGTCTGGTAGGAAGAGTAGTGGATACGCTTGGCCAGCCAATTGACGGCAAGGGTCCGATAGAAGGCAAACTATATGAAATGCCCTTGGAGCGTAAGGCACCAGGTGTGATATTCAGAGAGCCCGTAAGTGAGCCGCTACAAACCGGTATCAAAGCCATCGACTCCATGATTCCCATCGGTCGCGGGCAGAGGGAACTTGTCATTGGCGACCGTCAGACAGGTAAGACAGCCATTGTCATTGACACGATTATCAATCAGAAATCCTTTTATGACAAGGGAGAGCCGGTTTATTGTATCTATGTAGCTATAGGCCAAAAGGCTTCTTCGGTAAAACAGGTGGTATCGGCCCTTGAAAAGGCTGGTGCGATGGATTATACCATTGTGGTTTCTGCCACTGCATCGGATCCTGCTCCGCTTCAGTTTTATGCGCCTTTTGCAGGGGCTGCTATAGGGGAGTTTTTCCGCGATACAGGACGTCCTGCACTGGTGATTTTTGATGATTTATCAAAGCAGGCCGTGGCTTACAGGCAGGTATCGCTGTTGCTGAGAAGACCTCCGGGACGTGAGGCGTATCCCGGTGATGTATTCTATTTGCACTCACGTTTGCTCGAAAGAGCTGCAAAAATAAATTCAAGTGATGAGATCGCGCAGAAGATGAATGACCTGCCACCGTCGATTGTAAGCATGGTGAAAGGAGGCGGATCACTCACAGCACTTCCGATCATCGAGACACAAGCCGGTGACGTATCAGCTTATATCCCTACAAACGTGATCTCCATAACCGACGGCCAGATATTCCTCGAAAGTAATCTTTTCAACTCGGGTATCAGGCCTGCCATCAATGTCGGTATTTCCGTTTCGAGAGTTGGTGGTAATGCGCAGATCAAGTCCATGAAAAAGGTTGCAGGGACGCTTAAGCTTGACCAGGCTCAGTTCCGCGAACTGGAGGCCTTTGCGAAATTCGGCTCGGACCTCGACCCGGCCACACAGCAAACCATCAACAGGGGCAGGATAAATCAGGAGGTTCTGAAGCAGCCACAGTTTTCACCGGTTCCCGTCGAGGATCAGATCGCTATTATTTATGCATCGACAAGGGGTTATGTTGACAACCTGGACCTCACCAAAGTGGGTGAATTTGAAAAGACGTATATCCGGGAAATGAAACTTCAGCATGCCGATGTGATGGAGGAGCTCAAGGAGGGCAAGTTGACGGACGAATCACAAAAATTAATGAAAAAAGTAGCGCTCGAAGTAGCCGCTCAGATGTAACAGGAACAATTTGCTGCAATGGCCAATTTAAAAGAGGTAAGAACACGTATTCAGTCTGTTAAATCTACTCAGCAGATCACTAAGGCCATGAAAATGGTCGCAGCCTCCAGGTTGAGGAAGGCACAGGATGCCATACTGCAACTACGGCCCTACGTGGGAAAACTGAATATGATCCGCGATCATGTATCCGGCTCATTGACCGGGGAACATGCGAGTGAATATGTGGTGGAGCGCGAAGTGGAAAAAGTACTTATCGTTGTCATCACTTCCGACAGAGGTCTTTGCGGTGCTTTTAATTCCAATGTCATTAAATCAGCCGTAAGCCTGATCGAGGAGGAGTATCAGCAGCAGAAAGATAATAATGCCTTATGGATCATGCCGTTGGGCAGGAAGGGGTTTGATTTCTTTACTAAAAACGGTTATCAAGTCATAGATGACTTTTCCCTTATTTTTCAGGATATCGCCTTTAACAATGTGAAAAAAGCTGCTGAATTTGCGATGAATGGTTTTGTTGAGGGGCAATTCGACCGGGTGATGATCGTGTACAATGAATTCAAAAATGTTGCTACGCAGATATTAAACCGCGAGCAGTTTTTGCCGATACTCATTGAGGAAGATGAAGACACGGAAGGTAAAAAGACGGATTACATATTCGAGCCGTCGATAGAATTCATCATTCAGGAAATGATCCCCAGTATGTTGAAAATTCAGTTTTATAAGGCAGTACTCGAATCAAACGCTTCGGAACAAGGAGCCCGGATGACCGCCATGGACCAGGCAAGTGAAAATGCAGGCGAATTGCTCAAGGACCTTCGCTTGTTGTACAATCGAACACGCCAGGCTGCCATTACGAAAGAAATACTTGAGATCGTCGGCGGGGCCGAAGCATTGGAAAACGGATAAAAATAGTCAATTTTTCATACAGGAGCAGCCCGACTATCAGGCTGCTTTTTTCTTTTATGGACAGGACGAAACTGATCGAATTACTAAAGGAATATAAAACTTCTTTTCCTGAAGAAGAGACCTTTATCCCGCGCTTCATCTCATTATTAACAAATTTTCATACCTGTTTTTCACGGTCGTTGACCACCGGTCATATGACGGCCTCGGCATGGATCGTGAGCCGCAAGGGAGACAAAGCTTTGCTCGTCCATCATAAAAAACTGAATAAATGGCTGCAACCCGGAGGGCATGCTGACGGTATGGAGAATTTGCGAAAAGTTGCTATGAAAGAAGCTGTGGAAGAAACAGGCTTGAAATCACTAATGTATAAAGGCAACGGCATTTTCGATATTGATATTCACATGATCCCTGATCATAAACAAATTCCCGCCCATTTTCATTACGACATAAGATTTTTGTTGGTGGCAGATGGTAATGAAACACCCGCAGTAAGTGATGAATCGCATGAAGTCCGATGGATTTTCATGGAAAAAATACCATTTTATACGAAGGGAAACAGGTCTATAG
>WGED01000598.1 GCA_015492915.1 Cyclobacteriaceae bacterium | reverse complement strand
CTCCATGCTTCCAAAAGATTTTCAGGAAGATATGAGACCATTTTATGGTTCACTAAAACAGATGAGTATATTTTTAATTTGGATGATGTAAGGGTGCCGGCAAAATATCCAGGCAAAAAACATTTCAAAGGGCCCAAAAAAGGTGAATTATCAGGGAATCCGAAAGGGAAAAATCCCTCTGATATTTGGGAAATAATTGTAAAGGATTGGGATAATGAACTTTGGAATATTCCTAATGTAAAATCTAACCATCCCGAAAAGACAATTCATCCGGCTCAATATCCGATAGAGTTGGTAGAACGATGTGTTTTAGCCTTAACAAATAAAGGCTCCTGGGTTTTGGACCCTTTTTCCGGGGTTGGATCTGCCGTAATTGCTGCAATAAAGAATGACAGAAATGCTATCGGGATTGACAAAGAACCGGATTATTGTAAAGTGGCAAATGACAGAATTGTAAAATTAAGAGAGGGCCGTTTAAAAATTCGCCCTATTAATAAACCTATTCACCAACCTTCTCCAAAAGATAAAATTGCCAAATACCCGGAACAATGGGCAGAATTGAATTTTAATGGAAAAAAACAATGAAGATAGCTCAAAAATATTCCCATCTTAATGGAGAAGAGTATTTAATTGTACACCATAACAAACTGTACAGTGAAATTAAAACCATTATCAATTCAATTGATGCCAGTCATTTCAAGTCCAAGGTCAGCAAAGAAAAAACCATGAAGGGGACTAATCTTTATAGTCCTGTTGATCTGAATAAGGAATTTTCGAAAGAATTTAAGCAACTAAATTGGAAGGAAAGCCGCTACTCATATTATATTACCCTAAACAGGGCCCTAATGGAAAAGAGCCTTACAATGTCGCCAAAAGAACAAAAAGAATTTTTAGTTAAAAACGGTGAAAATCACCCCATTTACAGCTATAATCAAACAGATTTTGTGAAAAATAAGATCGCCGTTGAGGTACAATTCGGTAAATACGCCTTTGTTGCTTACGACTTGTTTGTAAAACACATGTTATTTTATTCAGGAGGGGTTATAGACCTGGGCATAGAGATTCTACCGACGAAAAGGATGCAATCTCAAATGTCCACAGGAGTAGCATATTATGAAGGAGAAGTTTATAATGTTATGCGACAAGGAAGAAACAGTCCGCCTGTTCCGCTGCTTATTCTGGGGATTGAACCGTGAAATCACATTATATTTATTTTAAATTTCCATACGGTTTCCTGATGCCATTGGCAAAAATATTCTTGTTCACGCCTTTGGTGACTTTGTGCCTTTCCTTGCCATAGGAATTATAATACGACGGGCAGTGTTGTGGAATTCCGGAAGAACAAGCGAATGAGAAAAGTGTGAAGAAAAACAAAAGATTCAATGCGACCTTTTTCATGATATTTATACGGTTTTGTTGTCTGTCAAAAACTCACAGGGGGTGGTCACAATGTCGATTATGGATACTTTTAACAAAAAGCAGGGAACCCGCAATTCGACGAACACCGATAAATTGACTTCGAATAATTATATCCAATAGACGAATATTCAAATTATAGGCCCGTAAATACACCCCATTTTGTGTTTTGGGGATAAATAATTGTCTGTTTCTCATACAGTCATTCTTTGAGAAAAACATCTGTTTTTTGAAAATTATATTGGTAAATTAGTTTGCAAATCGGACAGTCCATTAACAAGCTATGCATATCAATCTTAAGAATAAAAACGTAATCGTCACAGGTGCGAGCAGGGGTATCGGCAAGGCCATCGCCACGCTTATCGTGAAATGCGGAGGAAATGTAGCACTGCAATACAACCGGAATAAAAACCGTGCGGAAACGGTAAAAAAAGCCCTCGGCCCGAAAGCAAAACTGTATCAGTGTGATTTTTCGAACGGCCTTGAAGTAGGCAGCTTTTTCAACAAAGTGGTTAAAGACTTCGGCAGGGTTGATGTGCTGATTAATAATGCAGGCATCGCCATAAAATCCGATCCTGAAAAAAATGATACCGACTGGATCGATGATTGGTTGCTCACCCTCGATGTCAATCTGAATGCTGCCGGATTGTTGTGTAAAAAAGCTATTGAACACTTTCGGAAAGACGGTGGCGGCGTCATCATAAACATTGCCTCACGAGCTGCATTCCGGGGCGACACCAAAGATTATATGGCTTATGCGGCCTCCAAAGGCGGCATGGTTGCCCTTACTCGCTCCATCGCCCGGGCCTATGGGAAAGAAGGCATTAAAGCTTTTGTGGTGGCTCCCGGCTTCGTACGCACGGAAATGGCAAAAGATTTTATCGATGCCTATGGTGAAGATTACGCCATCAGTGATATAGCGCTCAACCGTATGACCGAACCGGAAGATGTGGCCAGGATCGTGGCTTTTCTCGCAAGCGGCCTCGCCGATCATGCAACTGGAGGTACTTTTGACGTTAATGCAGGAAGTTATGTACATTAGTTGAAATTTTTTGTCAGAATATCCGGCTCCTTATAAGTTAGTACCGTTGCCATAAGGTTTAGATGTTCAATAAACTTTTTGAGCTATGAAAAAACGGTTTCACTACAGGAGTTTTGTGTCCTTTATACTATTCTTTTCGCTTTTCTGGTTGCTCATTTCCGGTACGGTTTTGTTTATTGCTCCTCCGGGCCGGGTGGCTCACTGGCAACTATGGAAATTCATGGGCTTTGACAAAGAGCAGTGGCAGGCCCAGCACGATATTTTTTCCTATATTTTCGTCATCCTTGCCATCTGGCACCTGTTCTGGCTCAACTGGAAAAAAATGTGGTCGTACGTCAAGATCAGATCGGTAAAAGGGCTGAGGAAAAGAAATGAGTTGATCGCATCTTCAGTCATTATTCTATTTATTTTCCTTGGCACGATGTACGATATACCGCCATTCAGCAGTTTTATGGACCTTGGAGAGACCGCCAGCAATATTTGGGAACAAACGGGCGAGCAGGCGCCAATTCCTCATATGGAGAATCTCACGGTGAATGAAATCGCAAGAGAATATCTTAAGATCGACAGCGTGGCGGCTTTAGAAAAATTACGCTCCGAAAGGATCACAATCAAAAAAACATCCCTAACACTAAAAGAGATCGCCTCCGATAACGACATTGCCCCGGCGGATCTCTATGCAATACTGAAACCCCATGAAAAATCAACGATTCCTCAGACCGGCCTTCAGCGCGGGTTCGGACGTTTGACCATTGAACAGATCGCCACTTCACTGGAGACACCCCCCGAGAAGATTATCGCGAAGCTGAAAGAAAATGGTATTGAAGCTTCGGCCAGCGAAACCGTTAAGGACATTGCTGAGGATCGTGGCGTCCACCCCTCCGAGATCATGGGTCTGATCAGGGATGACCATGAAAAATCATTATAAATCCATGAGGTTCAATCGAGGGTTGTGAGGATCTCAGGCTTACCGCCGGAGATCAGGACAGTATGTTCAAATTGTGCGACATCACTCGCATTGTGGGTAGTCAGATTCCATTCTCCATTGCTGGAAATGGCCCGAACCGCTCCGGTAGAAACATGTGGTTCCCAGGCAATGACCATGCCCTCTTCGAGCACGATGGTTTCGGCAGGATCATAATAATTAAGGATATTGGCCGGCCAGGCATGGAGCTGTTTGCCTACTCCATGACTACAAAGATTCCTGATAATCGTAAACCCATGGCTCTTTGCTTTTTTTTCTATTACTTCCGCAATCTGATTAAGTGGTGTTCCCGCTTCAGACATTTCGACGGCAGCCATAGTGGCATTTTTGGCAGTGTCCAGCAATTTGTTGGTTTCATGATGATGATCGCCGATGATAAGGGTATAGGCAACATCTCCATAATAACCGTTATATTCGGCCGATACATCAATATTTATCCTGTCACCGCAGCGTAAGATTCTTTTTGAGGGTATGCCATGCGCAATGATCTCGTTGACACTGATACAGGTGTTTCCCGGAAATCCCTGCAGTCTGGGTGCTGATCTGGCTTTCATGAGTTTCAGGTATTTTCCGGCCACTTCGTCAAGCCTGAGGGTGGTGATACCGGGTCTGATAATATTGATCATTTCCCATAGGATTTTCGCTACAATCCGGCCGGATTTTCTCAGACCTTCAATATCCTGTTCTGTATTTCGGACCTTGGTTGTTGTGTTCAACGGGTGATTAATTAAAATAAAACGGAGGGATAACGCCCTCCGTAATAAGACAAATTAATCATATAAATTGTTTTAAGAGCTGTCAGGTTTTCTCTTAGGCAATCTGCCCGTTTTTTTCAATGCCTCGTGAATGATCCACTCAATCTGACCGTTGGTACTTCTGAACTCATCAGCTGCCCATTTTTCCAGCGCTTTCAGTATCTCGGGATCCATCCGCAGCACAAAAGGCTTTTTCCTGGCCATTTTCAATAATCGTTATACTTCTCCGTCTTTTCGAGCAGGATCATGATCCCGCCGTGGTTACCGTTGGCCAGAGAGACAGGCTTCCATCCTTTCTGGCATATCTCGTTCAGCCGCTTTTCAAATTTATCGACTGATTCAAAAGCTTTTTTTGTGAGAATTTTGTAATCGTTCATGATCTTATTGATGTAATGTTCCTGTATTGATCACCGGATGAGCATCACGGTCACCACATAATACAACCATGAGATTGCTCACCATGGCGGCTTTCTTTTCTTCATCCAACTCTATGATCTCTTTCTTTGATAATTGATCGAGTGCGGATTCTACCATACCGACAGCTCCTTCTACAATTTTGTACCTGGCTGCCACGATGGCAGTAGCCTGTTGCCTTCTCAGCATCGCCTGGGCTATCTCAGGGGCATACGCCAAATAACCAATCCTGGCTTCCATCACATGGATTCCGGCTATTTCCAGCCTCTCTTCAAGTTCCTTTTCCAGGGCATGGTTCACTTCATTAACTCCCGATCTGAGGGCGACCTCTTCCTGATGATCATCAAAATTGTCATAAGGATAACTGCCGGCAAGTTTCCTCACGGCAGCATCTGTCTGCACCTTGACAAATTGCTCATAATCATCCACTTCGAATGCTGCACGATAGGTTTCCGCTACCCGCCATACGAGTATCACGCTGATCAGGATAGGATTGCCGACTTTGTCGTTTACCTTTACCCGCTCGCTGTCAAAATTTCTGGCGCGAAGAGATATATTCTTTTTCAGATAAAAGGGATTTGTCCAGAAAAATCCATTCTGCTTGACCGTTCCGCGATACTCACCAAACAATACCATCACTTTAGAATGGTTTGGATTGACAATGTAAAAACCCGCTAACATTACAAGAAAAACAATGATAAAAAGCAGTGACCAGGGATTTTTGAAGGCCACAATACCAAATATTCCAACCCCGAGAATCAGAAGGCTCAACATTATCATGGGGTAACCACTGGTTGGCTTGATTAATTTTTCCTTTTTCATGATCAATAGATTTATTTTAATATTATTTTGATATCATATTGATATGAACGCAGTAATCTTAAAAAAGTTTCGGAATTGATGGAAAACCAAGAGGCCCCCAAAGATTTATGGGCATGAGAAAATAGCTATTTTCTCATAGTAATTATAGAGGGAAGATATGTGCGGATATTACACTCAGAATTTAGCTTCATACACCAGCCTGTTCCGCCTGTCCCATTCGCGGCTGATGAAAGGCTTGTAGCTTTTGTCGTACGGATCGGAAGGGTATTGGATTTCCTTTTTCTTGCGCCGCATGAAAGGATAGTACTCCGTCCATTTGCCGACTTTCACATCATCTTTATAATAACCCCTTACGGCGAGTGTGCCGTTCTCATGAAACATATAATAGGTCCCGTCTTTTTTGCCATAAACGATCGGCACTACTTCTTTCAGCTTTTTACGTTCTTTATCGTAATACTTCACTTTTGATTCCTTGGGCCAGCCATGATAGTATTTTCGTTTATCGATCAGAATATCGTGGATATCATGTTTGGTCCATCGACCATGCTTGGTGCCTTTATAAAAAATGCCTTCTTCCACGACCTGATCGCCAATGATCTTTTTATATGGCCCGTGAAGGATAACTCCTTTGTTTTTTCTGAAGTCACCTGTATTCCTGATGCGCTTGCGAGTGGGATCGTACCAGTATATCTCCGGCACATAAGGGTCAACATCTTTAAACTCGGGTAAATAATGAAAAATTACCATTTCAACTTTTTCTCCGTATCCCCTCCGCAAATACCCCTTTTTGGTTTTCATTCCGTAAAACCACTTTTTCTTTCGTCGCTTTTCCCTGTTTTTCCTGGCTTCTTTAGCTTCTTTCGACAATTCCATCTCCCGGTCCATATCGAGTGTCGTAGGCATCAGACTGATAAGGCTGATCCCGTCTTCCACCTTGCCGAAAATGTCGAGCTTTGTCGTATCATTGGACGCCTGGACCTGAGAC
>WGED01000597.1 GCA_015492915.1 Cyclobacteriaceae bacterium | reverse complement strand
CCTATATCACACTTTGGGGCCTTGTTGATCTGAAGGATGCCGAGACGGGCGAAGTCGTGGCTGCCAACAGGGTCGCACACATCATGACAGCATCAAGGGTAAGGGATAAAGATATGATGCTGATCCCTGAAACAGAAAAAGATGCATCAAATCACGATACATGGGTGGCAGAGACGCATGTGATCCTGATACCTTTCGATATGCAGGGCAATAAGTCGCCTGTGCCGGGAACAGATCACGGTTTCATCCACATGATGTGGGAAAATGTAGAGCTGACCAATGAGTCCAGGGACTGGAAAAAAGTGTATGAAATACTTCCGGGCCCGGCGGCCATCAATGAAGCAATGTCGCCGACGCCGTTTTCAAATCGAGTGGCATTTGGTGCGGGATCATATTCGTTCGAAGTCATGGACAATAGTGAAGAGGATTCTGAAGAGTCGAAAGATGAAGTAAAAAATGTCAGTATTAAGTATCAGAGGCCGAATGGCGAAGTGTTCATGATTGATGAGATCCGCATCGTACACAAAGCCAGCGGAACGGGAGATCATCCTTTTTTCGGTGGTGTCGGAAGAAACAAGGAAATGCACGGCAATACCGGTATCGGCACCAACCTGATGCCTAAAATGCTGTCGTACGTTACTTTCTGGGGAATGACAGACCTGAAGGATGGCAACGGTAACGTAATGGCCGCCAACAGGCCGATACATATTATGGTTGCCTCCAGAGCGAGGACGTCGGATCTGAAGCTGGTCACCGATACGGAAAATGATGTTACCGATCATTCCAATGATCAGTTTGAGACACATATTATTTTACCGCCATTAGATCCGCAGGGAAATCCTTCTCCGCTCGCAGGCACCGGACATGGCTTTCTTCACCTGATGTTTGAAAATGTATCTCTAACGTTTAATTGATGAATAGATAAATATTGAAAAAGGCGGGTACAAATGGTTGTGTTCACCTTTTTTTATTAATGCTTTATAAAACATTTCACTAGAGGCATATGGAAATTCAATGATTTTTTAGTGCATACCGGCAGCCAATATCCATGGACATTAGCCGATTCGTTTGCTCATGCATAAGCATTTCATTACTTTTGCTTTTTGCACTTAAAAAAATCCTGTTTCTTTTGGGCAAAATAATTCAGTTTTTTTTAAGATTCATCAATGTGAAGGCGGGGATTCTGGGAGCCATTATCATGGGGAGTATAATCTATTATATCAATAGTGACCATCCCTGGCCATGGCCGATGGTAGCGGCACTCAAACAGGCTGTCTACTCCTTCTTTGCAGGCGGAATTATCGTGAGGTTGCTACAATATTTCCTGACCAATATAAAAAACCCATATCTCAACATTCCCCTTTCGATATTGTTTACAACCGTCATCACAACTACGGCGGTATTTATCGTGCACAGTTTCAAAGGGACCCCCGAACCGTTCATGTCAACGGTGCCGACAATGGTCTTATCGCCTTTTGGCTTTCTGGCTCTTTCGTTGAGATTTAAAAAAGAGAATAAATTTTTCTAATGGGGCAGGGCATAAAAAAAACCTCACTGTTGGTGAGGCTTTTCCTTGAAATCGGTGTTAAATCTATGCTAATTTGACATTAACTGCATTTAAACCTTTTCGACCTTCTGTGAGGTCATACACCACGTCATCATCTTCCTTTATCTCATCGATCAACCCTGAGACGTGTACGAAATACTCTTTGTCCGTTTCATTATCTTTAATAAAACCATAACCTTTGGACTCATTAAAGAATTTAACTTTACCTTGATTCATTATAAAACATTAAATTGATTAAACATGCTGTAAAGGTATGCTTATTTTTTATAATAAAAGCAAAACAGCCGGAAAATCTGGCCGAATATCACCAACACGTCAATTTACTGACTAATTTTTAGCTTATTTTCCGCATTCTCAGGTTTTCGGGAGTGACTTCCAGGTATTCGTCCTCTTTGATAAACTCCATCGCTTCTTCCAGTGAAAAGACGATTTTCGGCACGATGCGGGCGGCATCGTCGGATCCAGCCGCGCGGATGTTGGTCAGCTTTTTCCCTTTGACCACATTCACTTCAAGGTCCTTTTCCCGAGTGTGCTCTCCGATCACCATGCCTTTATACACAGGATCTCCGGCTTCGATGAAAAACCGGCCGCGATCCTGCAGTCTGTCAATGGCATAAGTGAGTGCTGTGCCGTTTTCCATCGATACGAGCGATCCACGGCTGCGTGCAGGGATATCGCCTGCAAAGGGTTCATAGCTCTTGAAACGATGGCTCATGATCGCCTCACCGGCAGTAGCTGTAAGCAACAAATTGCGGAGGCCTATAAGACCGCGTGAAGGTATTACAAACTCCAGGTGTTTCAAATCGCCTTTCGGCTCCATTACCTGCAATTGCCCTTTGCGCTGGGTGACAAGCTCGATCACCTTGCCCTCCGACACCTCAGGCACATCGATGACAAGGTGCTCAGAAGGTTCGTGCTTTCTGCCACCGATCTCTTTGATGATAACCTGGGGCCTGCCAACCTGAAATTCATATCCCTCTCTCCTCATGGTTTCGATCAGCACGGATAAGTGCAAAATGCCACGCCCGTAAACCATAAATTTATCTTCCGATGCCGTCTCTTCGACCCTGAGCGCCAGGTTTTTCTCAGTCTCCTTGAAGAGCCTGTCCCTCAGATGGCGCGATGTCACGAATTTGCCTTCTTTTCCATAGAAAGGTGAGTTGTTGATCGTGAACAACATGCTTATTGTGGGTTCATCAATCTTGATCCTCGGCAGTGGTTCGGGGTTGTCAAAGTCGGCAAGCGTGTCGCCGATATCGAAATCCTCTATGCCTACCACTGCACACAAGTCACCGCTTCGTACTTTTTTCACTTTTTCTCTTGATAGCCCGATAAAAACGTAAAGTTCTTTTGCCCTGACCTTTTTAACCGAGCCGTCGCGTTTGCAGAGAGCATAATCTTTTCCCAGTTCAATGTCCCCGCGGTACACCCTGCCGATGGCGATGCGCCCCAGAAAATTTGAATAATCCAATGAAGTGATCTGCATCTGGAGGTTACCCTCGCGGTAAGGCGCCTCGGGCACTACTTCAATGATGGTATCGAGCAAGGGCCTGATGTTATCAGTCGGTTTATGCCAGTCTTTGCTCATCCATCCCTGTTTTGAAGAGCCATAAAGGGTCTCGAAATCAAGCTGTTCTTCGGAAGCCTCGAGATGAAACATCAGGTCAAACACCGCCTCATGTACTTCGTCAGGACGACAGTTGGGCTTATCGACCTTGTTGATGACTACAATAGGCTTAAGGCCTAATTCTATCGCCTTGCTTAGCACGAAGCGCGTTTGGGGCATGGGGCCTTCAAATGCATCGACCAGCAACAATACGCCGTCGGCCATTTTCAGCACCCGTTCTACCTCGCCGCCAAAATCAGCGTGGCCCGGTGTGTCAATCAGATTGATTTTAACATCTTTATAATTGACAGAGACATTTTTTGACAGGATGGTGATGCCCCGCTCGCGTTCCAGATCATTGCTGTCGAGGATCAACTCACCCAATTCTTTGCGCGGGTCAAGCGCTTCGCATTCATGGATGATTTTGTCAACTAACGTGGTTTTGCCATGATCGACGTGAGCGATGATGGCGATATTTCTTATGGATTGCATATAATTATTATCGTGCGGAAATTTTCAAGCTGCAAAGGTACGGAGATGAATCGGATATTATTGTATGTCCGTTAAAATAAACAGAATTGCTCCCATGATGTTTCGCCTTATTGGAGCTGTTCGATTATTTTCGCATAGAAAATCACTAAAATCTCATGGAACTCGAAACAAGGCAGATACAATTCGGCACCAAAGGACGGACCGACATTATCGATATTACCGATATGGTTGAATCCGAGATACGCCAATCGGGATTTACGGAAGGGCAGGTGACGCTTTTCGCAGTCGGATCGACCACAGGGCTCAGCACCATTGAATATGAACCGGGGCTTGTGCACACCGATATTGCAAAGATGTTTGACAAGCTGGCTCCTTATGGCGCCCATTATGCACATCACGGTACATGGGGTGATGACAACGGCGCTTCACATGTGCGTTCAACACTGATGGGCAGCTCGCTCGTTGTACCTTTTGTAAACGGAAAGCTCACATTGGGGACCTGGCAGCAAATTATTTTTGTTGATTTCGATACCCGGCCGCGGTCGCGAAAGGTGGTGGTACAATTATGGGGAAAAAAACGTGAATAAACTGTCCGGGAGGCTTAGTCTTTTGCCAGCACTTCCACATCGTAAACGAAATATTTGGTATCACCGAGCCAGAAGAAGCGCACATACTTTTCATGATACATCAGTTTCACCCGGCTTCCTTCGAGGATGGCGTCGTTTAGTTTGTCAACCACGCTGTCGGCAGATGATTTAATGGTAAAATCCCATGTGGTGGGGATGGCACCTTCAGGCGAATTGGTGAGACCGCCGACATTGAGTGTTCCTTCATAGGTTTTGATGATTACACCTTTCTTGCTCAGTTTGGTAGGCACACCGGCGCGAAATCCCGATGAGTAATTGGCTACATTCAGAAATATAAAAACAGCTATCGCCAGCACTAATATGACAATCCCGATCTTTTTCAGAACATTTAAAAATCCTTCCATGGTTCAGAGAATATTTTTTATACCAATATACGTGTAAGATTTGAATCATTGAAAAAATGGTCATTTTTTCATGGAGTATTATACCGTGCTCTTACCGGGCATACTAAAAAATAGTTGTTTTCTCATATCCTTTTTTCTGTAAAAGGTGTATTGCGATTGGTTATAAGGACTTTAATTCGTAAATTATATGTGTGAAACAATGTCCCATTTTTAATAAATCCGACCTATGAATCTCGATTTGAAAGAAAAGGATATTAATACCTACAATTCCGTATTCGAAGAAAAGTATCAGGAGCGAACAGGTAAATCACAACTTGCAACTGATAATTTTTACACACTCATAACCAAGTTTTATGAAAAAGGCTGGGGAGATTCGTTTCACTTTGCCCGCCGGCTAAAAAATGAGACTTTTGAAGACAGCCTCCTTCGTCATGAGATGTATCTGGCTGAAAAACTGGAACTTAAACCGGATCATAAGGTTCTCGATGTCGGTTGTGGCGTCATGGGGCCTGCACGTCAGATCGCTGCAGCTACCGGCGCCCACATCACCGGGCTAACGATCAATCAGTATCAGGTTGATCGCAGCAGGGAATTAAACGAAACTTCGGAGATCAGTCATTTGCTTAGTGTGCAGCAAGGCGATTATATGAAAATGCCTTTCTCCGAAAACTCTTTTGACAGGATGTTTGCTATCGAAGCGCTTTGCCACGCACCTGATCTCGGGGGTGTTTATGATCAGATTTACAGTCGTCTGAAACCCGGCGGCATCGCTTGTTTCTATCAGTGGTGTCTCAATGACAATTATGATCCTGATAACCCCGAACATGTGAAAATAAAGGAAGAGATTGAATACGGCAACAGCATCACCCGCCTGAAAACGATCAGGGAGATTGACGCATACCTCGAAAAGTCACCTTTCACCGTCATCGAGACTGTCGATCTGGTGGAGCAGCAGGGTGAAAACAGTGTGCCATGGTACGGAACGCTACAGGCAGGCTGGTCACTGAAACAATTCAGACAAACCAAGGCGAGTCGCACGTTCATGAAATATTTTCTCAGGACTTTTGAAGCACTAGGAATATTTCCGAAAGGCATTACCAAAACGCAGCAGGTATTGCTGGTCGCCGCAGATGCCCTGGTCAAGGCAGGAAAATTAAAAATATTTACACCAATGTATTTCATCAAAGTAAGAAAAGATATTTGAATGTGAGGTTGTCCCAAAAGTTTTGTTTCACGCCAAGGCAGAGATATTAAGAAATATTATGCTGTAAATCAACAAGATATATTTGCGATTTTGAGGGCTTTTTTATTATGTCCTGCCTTTTGAGGTAACCTCTTTTTATTCTATGATCATGCCGCTCTCTTTTCCCGGTAAATCTGAAAATGTCCGAAACTGACTTTTTGATCCTGAAAGTTTAACCCAAAATTCTCACCAGGATTTCGTTATGAGAGGTTAAAGTACAACTTGTCCCGCCAGGGCGGGAAGAAAATCAGCACGTTTGACGAGGAGGCATAATG
>WGED01000596.1 GCA_015492915.1 Cyclobacteriaceae bacterium | reverse complement strand
TTTCAATTCGTTTTATTTCTTCAGTTTAATGATTTTCAATATACAGTCAGGCGTCGTCGGAGAGGATGCTGAAGGTTACATGAAAAATTGTTGTTTTTCCATGGTTCTCATAAATTTCCGCATGACTTGCCTTCATTTTTAATTTGTAATTTTTAATTAAAAACCACCTGGTGTTTTATCATTATTGAATTCCAGTCAATTACAATCTGCCCTGAGTCGAAAATTTCTGAAATGACTCTATATCTGTAATCAATTCCCAGGCATAACGTATAAACATTTTGCCTGAGATGTAATTTTCATAAGGCTCCATCGCTTGTCCGAGGCCCAGTTTTACCGCTGCAGCAGGAAGATTCTGTCCGGCAGCCACACAGGTGTATATCCATGCAGGAAAACGCGGGTTAATTTCAAGAAGGTAAAAATTATCATCGAGTGTCCTGATGAATTCCAGCTCAAAACCACCTTTCCATTTTGACGCTTCAATGAACTTTTTTGAAATATCGACTAATGTCGTATCTGCCAGCACTACGCCGGCCCATCCTTTACCCCGATCAGTGATATATAACTTCCTGATGGGAATAGCGCCCATCAATGTTCCTTTACCGTCACCCACGCCGGCGATGTTGATCTCGGTGCCTTCGACCACTTCCTGCACAATAACCGGCAGTCCCCATTTGGCGCTCAGCTTATTGAAATAGGCTATCACCTGACCTTTGTTTACGGCTTTGTAGGCTTCGTAAAAGGATCCCTTGACGAAAACGGGGTATTCAAAATCATCTTCCATTTTATCAATTTCTTCAATGGATGTGAGCGTCATGGTTTTCGGTGTGGTAAGGCCGTGTTTTTCACAAAACTCTACGAGATGCATTTTATCGAGATTAGTGAGCATCTCAACATCAGGTAAAAATGAATGTATGCCGTGTTGTTTTAAAGTGCCTGATATCCTGATATAATTTCTCAGCTCTGCGTCAAAATTGGGCAGGATAAAATCCAGCTTTTCGACGGCATGAATTTGCAACAATCTGTTAAGCAACTGATCGCTGCCTGCCGAAGGGTAGGGCACGAGGTAGCTTACATCGACGATATCAGGTAAAAATGCCCCGGGTTCCATGGATTCATAGCATAAACCCACGATACGCAGATCAAAATCTTTGCATGCTCTCAGCGCTCTGATCACGCCAACACCCGGCCCGGGATTATCAAATGCATTCAGGCCGGTGACTGCAATAGTCAGTTTTTGCCTATTCATCTTTTTCCAGGAGGTTTAACTGACGGAGATGTGCATAAAAGTCATACAGGTCGGCCTCGAGCCTTTCGGGGTCAACGTCATATTTTTCGAGAATATGCAGCTTGATCTGCTCCTCAGTTTTATTTTCCTTGATCAGGTTCAGTACTTCGGCAGCGATGGGATTTACCGAAAAGGAATCGCCCGTTGACCCATCAAAGAGCACGCCCGACTCGCTGATAGCGACATGTTTTTTTATTTTCATAATATCAAAAGTTCAGAGTTTAAAAAAGTCAAATTCCAATCCAATTAACGGAATTTTGCTATTTTGTTTTAGCTGGTTGCCGGTGATGAGAAGATTTTTAGACTAACGTCAAAAAAAAATCTACAAGTGATAAAAAAACTTCAACTAAGGTCACTGTATAAAAAAGAACAGGTTAATCTCCATAATGTTTAAACGATTTCCTCTGATCAATCATTTTAGACGTATATATTTCCCAAAGGTTAATCCCCTTGTCTAATTTTTTTGAATTATTTCTTCCTCGAGTGCCACCAGTTCTTCCAGTCCCCGCTTTCTCCCGTGATAGGGATAGCCTGGCAATGATGTTGTTTCTGCATCTTCCGGCAGTACAATGCCATGATCGGGCCTCATGGGAATTTGCCAGTTTTTCATGCCTGAATCACGACGACGGGTCATCTCCTGTTGCATGAGGTTAATGATATTTTTCATATCGACGCTACCTTCTACATGCCCCGACTCGCAAAAACTACCTTCGTTATCAAGGATGATGGTATTCCTCAAATGTGCAAAATGGATATGGGAAATCAGTTTTTTTAGCATGTGGACAAGGCTATTGTTCTTGTACGAAGAGAGCGAACCTGTGCAGAAAGTGATGCCGTTTGATATGGAAGGCGCAGCTTCCATGATTTTCAGATAATTATCCAATGTGCCCGCAATACGGGGCAGGCCCAGCACGGGAAAAGGCGGATCATCAGGGTGGAGACACATGATGACTCCGGCATCTTCAGCCACCGGCAATACCTCATGAAGAAATGATGATAAATTGGTGAAAAGGTCACCGGATGTCATGCCGTTATACTTTTCCAGTTTGCTGAGGAAAGCTTTTCTGTAGTCAGGCACATCTCCCACGCCTGCGCCGATGAAATCTTGAGTGACGACGATGATATTGTACATCAACTCGTCGCGCCCGTGCTGCGACATGTTCTCATAAACAGCTTTTGCTTTATTGAGTGTTGCATCCTCATAGTCAGCTTCAGCACCTGGACGCCTGAGCATAAACACATCGAATGCGGCGAAGGCCTTCATATCGAACAGCATGGAATAGCCGTTTTTCAACGGAAAGCGCAGATCTGTCCGTATCCAGTCGATGGCCGGCATGAAATTATAGCATATTTTTCTGATCCCGGACCGCCCGAGATTGGTGATAGTTTGCTTGTAGTTCTCTATGAGTTTTCGGCTATTTTTCCCCCGGTATTTAATCTCCTCGTGCACAACCACACTCTCGACCACTTCCCATGAAAAGCCATGGCTTTCAATCAGATTTTTTCTTTTCATGATCTCACTTTCCGGCCATACTTTCCCGGTCGGTATGTGGTGAAGCGCCGTAATGATGCCTGTGGCAGGGGTTTCCCGTATCATTTTGAGCTTTACGGGGTCATTGGGCCCGAACCATCTCCATGTGCGTAAAAATCGTACTTTTTCCATCATACACCGCTGAATGAACTGAACCCTCCGTCAACGGGAATAATGGTGCCTGTCACAAATTTCGAGGCATCGCTGGCCAGATAGAGTACCAGGCCGTTGAGTTCCTCTGCTGCGCCAAAGCGCTGCATGGGTGTTTTGGCAAGGATCTTCTGGGCCCTTTCGGTAAAATTTCCATCATCATCGATCAACACCGCTCTGTTTTGTTTGCTTATAAAGAAGCCCGGCGCTATGGCATTGACCCGCACCCCGTCACCAAATTTCAATGCGACTTCCATGGCCAGCCATTTGGTAAAGATGTCGATGCCGGCTTTGGCCATGCTGTAGCCCGGCACGCGGGTGATGGCTTGTGTGGACGCCATCGAAGAGATATTGATGATGCTGCCGCGTTTTTGTTTGGCCATTTCCCTGCCGACGATCAGTGTGGGGATCACGGTGCCGTACAGATTGAGATCCAGCACTTTATGGATTTTATCCACTGGGATGTCAAAAACACTTTTACCGGGAGGTACTACCGCTTCGGGTACATTGCCACCTGCTGCATTGACCAGGATGTCAATTTTGCCCCATTTTTCAAGCACTTTATCCATGGCTGCACTTATGCTGTTTTCATCCAGCACATCTGCGTTTACGGCCATGGCATTCAGCCCCAGTTTGTTGAGTTCTTCGGCTTTTTTCACAGCGCTGTCGCCGGTGTGGTATGTCAATGCCACCTTAACGCCGGCATGCGCCAGACTTTCGCCCATGGAGCCGCCGAGCAGGCCTGAGCCACCGGTCACGAGTGCGGTTTTGCCCCTGAGATCAGAAAACTCTTTCATCATATCATTCGGGATTTGGAAAGAAATGCAAAATAATAAAACGCACTCCAAAAGGGAGCGTTAATGGCTCTTTTATTAATGTCTTCCTGACCCCAAAAAGGGTGAAATATCCCATGAATATGGGATTTAAATTGATTCGAAATTCATATAAGTTTGGCTTGAAATGAATGATTTATCTGCTATAGAGAAATGGTTGATGTCAATGAAATTTTAAATAATAGAATAATGAAAATATCTGCTGAACGATCATCTTACAATTGCCCGAAATCGCTCGCTTTTCTGGCAATTGTGTTGTTTATGGCTCTGCCCGTAACCGTTTTTGCACAGCTTTCCGGCACATATACCGT
This sequence comes from Cyclobacteriaceae bacterium, assembly GCA_015492915.1. Lineage (GTDB taxonomy): Bacteria > Bacteroidota > Bacteroidia > Cytophagales > Cyclobacteriaceae > JAAUQL01. Next base: position 657 of record WGED01000596.1, on the reverse strand, counting down.
CGGTGCCGGCGGTGATTATACAACGTTCTCAGCCGCGGCCACGGCGCTGCATGATCAGGGTGTGGCCGGCCCTGTCACATTTGATGTGCTGGACGGCACCTACACCGAGCAGGTTGAAATCAACAGCATACCGGGCGCCAGTGAAACCAATACGGTCACTTTTCGGTCGCAGTCCGGCGACTCCACCAAAGTGATCGTGCAGTATATGGCCACCGGCGATGCGGACAACTACGTGTTCAAACTGAATCTATGCGATTACGTGACCTTGCGGGGTATCACCATACGCGCCCTTGACACGAGGTATTGCCGTTTACTGTATTTTTCGTTCAACACCAAAGGGGTGACGATTGAAAATTGTGTGCTTCGCGGTACCAGAAACACAAATGCTCTGCGGCGTGCAGCGCACATCGATGGTGAAAATGTGTGGATGAGGAAAATCACAATACGGAATAATCATTTCCGCCGTGGGAGTTACGGAATATATTATAACGGCATTAATGGATCGATGACCGATGCCGAGATCACAGGCAATCGGTTTGACAGCCTTGGTTATACGGCTATTTCTATAATTAAAGCTTTCAACCCCAATATTTCCTACAACCGCATTGCTTTTTCCACCTATGGATTTAGGTTATTGAATACCATAAATTCATATAT
>WGED01000595.1 GCA_015492915.1 Cyclobacteriaceae bacterium | reverse complement strand
CTGTATGCGGCCATGTGGGAGCGCACCCGCAAGGCCTGGAACTTCATGGGCAGCGGCCCAGGCTCAGCCATTTATAAAAGCACGGACGGCGGCGATACATGGAAAAAGATTACGACGGGCAGTAACGGTTTCCCAAACGACAATGGCACGGGCAGGATAGGCATCGCTGTGTCATACAAAACGCCCGGGCTGGTGTACGCCATCCTCGACAATCAAAACCACCGAAAAAAAAGGAGGAAGAAGAAAAATATGCTGTGACCAAAGAACTGTTGCGCACAATCACCGTGGATGATTTTCTGGCGCTTAAAGATGAGGACATCAACGATTATCTCGATCGCTACGGCTTCCCTGAAAAATACAATGCCAAAGATATCAAGAAAGAAGTGGGTAAAGGCGAATTGAAGCCCGTGTCGCTGGTTGAGTACCTTGAAGACGCCAACCGCGACCTGTTTGACACGCCCGTGATCGGTGCAGAGATCTATCGCTCGACAGACGGCGGAAAGACGTGGCAAAAAACACACAAAGACCATATCGATGGTTTTTACAACAGCTACGGATATTATTTCGGCGTAATCCGCGTATCACCCCTCGATGATGATAAATTGTACATTTTGGGCGTACCCCTGCTACGCAGCGATGACGGAGGAGCATCATGGAAAGAGATCAACGGCGATAATGTGCATGCCGATCATCATGCCTTGTGGGTCAGCCCCTCGCTGGCAGGCCACCTGATCGACGGCAACGACGGCGGCATCAACATCAGCTACGACGATGGGGATACATGGATCAAGTGCAACAACCTGCCCGTCGGGCAATTCTATTCCGTAAATGTGGATAAAGCAAAAAAATATAATGTGTATGGCGGATTGCAGGACAATGGCGTATGGTCCGGGCCGCACAATTATAAATTCAGCCTGCGGTGGCAAAATTCGGGTAAATACCCCTATCAGAGTTTGCTCGGCGGCGACGGCATGCAGGTGGTCATCGACACGCGCGACAACAATACGGTTTACACAGGATTTCAGTTTGGAAATTACTACCGCGTCAATAAAACCACCGGAGAATCGAAGCCCGTCAAGCCGCGCCACGAGCTCGGCGAGCGCCCCCTGCGTTTTAACTGGCAAGCGCCCATCCATCTTTCACGCCACAACCAGGACGTGCTGTACATGGGTTCGAACAAGTTTCACCGTTCGCTCGATCAGGGCAGGACATGGGATATCAGTTCCGAAGACCTCACTTCCGGGGGGCGCAAAGGCAATGTGCCCTTCGGCACGCTGACCACCATCGACGAATCGCCGCTGATGTTCGGTTTGATCTATGTGGGCACAGACGACGGTCATGTGCATTTGTCCAAAGACGGGGGAAATACTTTCGAAGAGATCACTTCAGGGCTGATCCCCGACAAATGGGTGAGCCGTGTCACGGCATCTGCCCATGAGAAATCGAGGGTTTACGTGGCGCTCAACGGCTACAGGGATGATGACTTCAGGGCCATGGTATATGTATCGGAAAATTACGGCGAGGACTGGCAACGGATCGGAAAGGACCTGCCCGATGAAGCAGTGAACGTGATAAGGGAAGACCCTGAAAACGCAGACCTGCTGTATGTCGGCACCGATCAGGGCGTTTATGTTTCCCTCGATCGCGGCGGGCATTTCATGGCGCTCGACGACAGCCTGCCAAAAGTAGCGGTGCACGACCTCGTGGTGCAGCAGGATGCCCGCGACCTGCTCATCGGTACGCACGGGCGCTCCATTTACAGGCTTAATATTGAGCACCTTCAGCAGCTAACCGATACGGTATTGTCAAAACCATTGTACGTATTTGGCCTTGAAGACAAAACATGGAATAAGCGATGGGGCGACAATAAATCCTGGGCCGTGTGGTACGGCTTCCTGGAACCTGAGTTGAAAATCCCCGTCTATCTCAAAACAGCGAGTAAAGTGCTGATCGAGATCAGAACGGATGACGGCCTGACGCTCTGGAAAAATGAATCGGAATCGACCGGCGGCCTCCACCACCTCACCTACGACCTGACGGTGATGAAAAAGGCTGTAAAACCATACCGCAAGGAGGTTGAGAAGAAAGAGGAAAAAGACGCCGAACTCAAAGAGGCCAAAAACGGCAAGGTATATCTGAAACCGGGCAAATTCGAAGCGGTGATCACCGCAAACGGAGAGACCGTAACCCGGAAATTCGAGATCAAAAAGCCGAAAAAAAGATCGAAGCGGGGGCAGGGGCATTAAGGCCCATCTTCCGTGCATGCATGAGAAAATGGTGATTTTTTCATAAGAAAGGCCACGAATGCGCGAATAAATCCACCAAAAATCAGGGTACAATTCGTGAAATTTGTGGTTATTTTATTCCATCGAAATGACCAGTTTCTCATTGGGTGGCAATGGCGGAAATTTCGCATGAGGCTCTGCCTGATACCAGTAAGCAACCGATGCCATATCATCCTGTAATGGTAAATAACGCCCTTCACTCTGCCATCCGAGGCTTTGGATGGTGATGCGCAGATCCTGCTCAAAATACACGGGGTCGGTGATGTGCCATCGGTATTGTCCGTAACGGCCTTGTTTGCCTTTGTAATTTTTGTCATTCACCACATAGAATCCCGAATACAAACTCGAAAAGGAGTCCATTTTTAGTACCCCATTCTCAATGCGGTCATTATAACCGTAGGAGCCACCGAAATAATCT
>WGED01000594.1 GCA_015492915.1 Cyclobacteriaceae bacterium | reverse complement strand
GAATTATCCGTTGCCTGCTACCCCCCGAGTTTCTGTCAACCGGAGGAACACTGCCTGTGCGGCTTTCTCAGGTAAATTTATTTCCCTTGCGGATCATTGTCATAACTTGAACCCGGATGGATTTTCGCCCATTTTACACTTGCATTATAACAATATTTATTATAAATTAAAGATGATTTGCGGATGTCAAAAAGTGGTTTCCATCGTCTGTCCGGATAAGGGCGGGAAAATGTCTTCGACATGATTTTTTAGCGTAACAGGGCTGTTGTTCAACAGAGATTTGGAAGGTGAAATAATGAATAACCGAAAAATTGACGATACTTTTAAATCCTTCCGGGCATCCCTTTACCTGAAATTTTGCTCCCTTACCCTTTTATTCGGTTTTATCATTTTGCAAGCATCTTTTGCATCCCCGGATTGTTGGATAATCGATATTAAAAGAACATACAATTACACAAAAGACACTGTAGAAGAAGATATGGATGAGGAGCCATTTCGCAAGTATATCGAGCGCAAAAGGACAGAAGTAAATATAGTGGTAAGACTGTTATATCCTGAAGGGGGTGATGCAAAATTAATTGCTGCACACGTAACGGGAAGCACGGATTACTACAGATACCTGTACACCGGTTATAAAAATGAAATTTGCCAGCCGGACATGGATAAAAAAACACCCGGATCATGGAGAGAAGATGAAGAATCGCAAATGTGGCGGCTACTGACAAGAGGTGATTTACAGGCGGGCTGCGCATTGATTAAATTAGGGGATTCGTATTCTCTGGATGTTTCGTTAAGCAAATTATACTGGAGCATCAACGGTTATTCTAAAAGTAACAGTTACAGTGCCTGTTCGGAAAATTCTACGAATTACAATAAACCCATCAATTTTGAAGTCGACGCCACACCATGGGAAATTTTCTCCGTAACCGGCAAGGGAACGGAAGATAGTTTTTCAGGAGACACAACAGTGCAGGATACTGAAAAAGACGGAGGCATTGAAAATGCTACTGTATATTGGAATGCCCGAAAGGTACAATGTGATTGCGACGCCAGAATCACCCTTTTCAGAGGGGAAGTAAAAGTGAACGGCAAGCCGGTTGGCGGACAGGAAGACCTGAAAAATATTGATCTTCGCGGTGCAGTTATTGAAACAGGTAAACGAAGCCGGGTTTCTTTGAAACTTGGCCGTGATATTTCTGTATTTGCAGCATCAAATTCAAAACTTGATCTGAAAGACCTGTGTGCACGCCCAAAGGAATATTCCCTTCCGATTCTGGAAATGATAAAGGGAAAAATATATGCAACAGTGTCAAGATTCACTTATACGGGCCCGGTAAAAATTAAGGTGAGCAGTGCTGTGGTAGGTCACAGGGGTGAAATCAAATCAGGCACGGAGCACTTTTTTGCATCGTTGTCCATGCCTGTGGTCCATGCACTGCCGGAGGATGATTTTGAGCAGGCATATATAGCACTGAAACCCGGTGAGGCAGAAATAAATGCTTCGGCGGCGGCTTTTTTTATTGGCGCCGACCAGGGGTATTTTTTTGTCAAAGTGGATAAGGGAAAATTAAAAGTCGCGATTCCCGGTAAACCCGAAGTGGTCCTGACTGCCGGCAAAGAAATTTCCTGGCGTCCTGAATCAAATGAATTATCCGAGAAAGAAGAGCATGACATCATAGTCATCCCTGTAAATTGATATTTGTAGCATTCGGGCTTTCTTCCTGCTAAACTACTTTATGAAAAAATGACCATTTTCTCATTGCAATTTTCAACGGTGTGTGCGCTACGCTCATGACGAATTTTACCCTCACCGGAGAAAATGGACGATGCAATACTGTCCATGATTCTTTCAGCCTTCCGTTATGAGACCCTGAAATGAATTCAGGGTGACGTTCAGTGTGTATAGAGCTGCAGGGCTACATAGAGCGTGTTAGCTACCAAAAGGCCACCGTTTAGGCTCTTGCCGGCAACAGCTACCGACACCGGGCACTCTATCTTCTGTCTCCGATCTTCCAGTTCCCACATCAAGAGACCTTCGCCTTGTCGAACAGGCTTCGCTAACGCTCTGGTGACCTTACATTTACTTTTAATCGTCCTCCAACGCCCGACTTCAGCTTCCGATCTTCTGACTTTTGACATCCGACACCTGTCTTCCTGCTTCGAGCTTCCAGCTTCTTGCTCTTCTCTTCCGTCTCCCATCTCCGGTCTTCCGTCTCCCTGGCTTCATCCTTCCAGCTTCGAGCTTCCGGCTTCTTGCTGCCATGAAAAATCATCGGAAATCCATGACCAGGGCCAGGGTCTGCTATCTGCAAACCAGCACAAAGACTCGCTCAGACTGTCAATATTCCCGGAAAGTCATCGCTCTTTACCCCGTGATCTTTTGACCACTCAAATAAGCTAAAAGCCAATCATATAGAAATATTATCACATTTTTAACTTATATTCCTACATTGTCTCATTCATAATGATTACCTATAGACAACATATTATCTGACCTTAATTAAATACCAATCAATTCTATCACCTATTAAAACACTTTAATCTCATGAAAAAACTAGCAATTTTTACTATTGCCGTTATGGCTTTTTCTTTCAGTTCCATGCAAGCCCAGGATGCTGACGAAATCATTAACAATTCTTTTGAAGCCACCGGCGGTATGGATGCCTGGGCCAAGCTGAAAGGCATCAGGATGAAGGCCAAGGTAAGCCAGGGAGGAATGGAAATACCCCTGGAGATCGTCCAGATGGCCGACGGCAAACAGTACACCATCATCAGCCTGCAGGGAAACACCATCAAAACCGGCGTATTCGACGGCACCACCCTGTGGAACACCAATTTTCAAACTATGAAGCCTGAGAAAGCCGATTCGGAATCAACAGAAAACATGAAGCTCGAAGCCAATGATTTCCCCGCCGCTCTTTTCAATTACAAAGAAAAAGGCTACCAGGTGGAGTTACTGGGTAAAGAAACCATTGACGGTACGGAATGTTATAAAATTAAGCTCACCAAAGAGCCTCAAACCATTGACGGACAGAAGGTTGATGATGTATCGTATTATTATTTTGATACGGAAAACAACATCATGCTCGTCATGGAGTCTGAAATAAAATCGGGCCAGGCCAAGGGTATGATCTCACAGATCAAGTTCAGCGACTATGATGAGGTGGACGGCTTATACTTTCCGTTTTCCATGTCGCAGGGAATCAAGGACGGACAGTCGCAGCCCATTATCATCGAATCCATCGAGCTGAACCCCGATATCCCCGACAGCGTTTTCGTGTTTCCAGAAAACTGACAGGCGAAATACGCTTTCGGGTCCCCTATTCAACACTCACACTAAATAACCGGAATTATGCTTAGACTAACTATTGCATCAATAATGCTGTTTGTATCCATGACCTGGGCCGGAGCGCAGGAAATAGTGCTGAAAGGCAAGGAATTGTTCGGCAATCTGAAAGCCAGACAGATAGGCCCGGCGCTCATGAGCGGCCGCATCACGGACCTCGAAGGCCACACGACCAACGACCGGATCATCTATGCCGGCACAGCCGGAGGCGGTGTTTGGAAATCGAGTAACGGCGGTGCTTCTTTTACTTCGATCTTTGACGATTATGCCCAATCCATCGGCGTGGTGAGTCTCGACCCTTCCGATCCCGATAAGACCATCTGGGTGGGCACCGGCGAAACCTGGACAAGAAACAGCGTATCGATCGGCGATGGTTTGTACAAGTCGACCGACGGCGGAGTAAACTGGAAAAAGATCGGCTTTGAAAACTCGGAGCGTATCGGCAGTATTGAAATCAATCCTGAAAACAGCGACGAAGTTTATGTTGGCGTGCTGGGTGCTTTGTGGAGCGATTCCGAAGACCGGGGCGTCTATAAAACGACCGACGGGGGCAAGACATGGGAAAAGATCCTTTATATAAATGAAACCACCGGATGCAGCGAGGTGATCATGGACCCGTCCGACCCGAATACGCTGTATGCCTCGATGTGGGAATTCAGGCGTACGCCCTGGTCTTTCAGTTCAGGTGGTGAAAACAGCGCCCTGTACAAATCCACTGACGGCGGCAAAACATGGAATAAGATTCATAACGGCTTCCCTCCCGGCAAGCTCGGCAGGATCGCCATTGCCATAGCGCCATCAAACACGCAGATATTGTACTCCGTACTCGAAACGGAAGAGGACAAGGACAAGGGACTTTACCGATCGGATGACGGAGGGCAGAACTGGGAACACCTCAACGGTGATTTCGGACTGGTGGTCAGGCCGTTCTATTTTTCACGCATAGTGATCGATCCTCAAAATCCCGATGTGGTAGTGAAGGCCGGGCTCTACGGTTCGATAAGCCGCGACGGCGGTAAGACCTTTAAGTCTATGGGTTGGATGCATGCCGATATTCATGATATCCTGTTCGACATTAAAAATTCCGACAGGTTGTATGCCGCGACCGACGGGGGCGTGTACCGCTCGTGGGACGGTGGCAGCACCATGGAAATCGTAGCCAATATTCCCGTTTCGCAGTTTTACCATGTCAGCGTCGATAATGAAGTCCCTTACAATGTGTACGGCGGCTTGCAGGACAACGGCTCCTGGTACGGACCGTCCGCATCGCCGGGAGGCATCGAAGCGCGTGACTGGAACCCCGTGGGCGGAGGTGACGGATTCAGGGTTTACCGTCATCCGACCAAAAAAATTATCTATTCAGAGATGCAGGGAGCCAATGCCGTGTGGCGTTATGATGTGAAAAGAAATCAGACGAAATCCATACAGCCGCTTGCCGTCGATGGCGATCCGAAGCTGCGGTTCAACTGGAACGCGCCGATCGCATTGAGCAACTTCAATCCCGACAGGATATACATGGGCAGTCAGTTTCTGTATCAATCGGATGACATGGGCGATACCTGGGTAAAACTTTCGGGTGATCTGACAACCAATGACCCCGCCAAGCAAAACCAGGAAGAATCCGGCGGCTTGTCGAAAGATAATTCAGGCGCAGAAAATCACTGCACCATCTTCACCATTGCCGAATCGCCTATTGATGAAAATGTGATCTGGGTAGGCACCGACGACGGTAACGTGCAGGTGACACGTGATCACGGGAAATCCTGGACCAATACCATGGCCAATATCCCCGGCCTGCCCCCGCACACCTGGTGCTACCACATTGAGGCGAGCGCTCATGACCCGGGAACGGCCTATGCCGTATTCGACGGCCACACATCAGGCGACATGAATACCTATGTGTACAGGACGACGGATTACGGACAGAGCTGGGAGTCGATCGCTACCGACGATATTCATGGCTTTGCGCGGAACATACAGGAAGATTATGAGAAAAAAGATCTCCTCTTCCTCGGCACCGAGTTCGGTCTGTATATCACCATTGACGGCGGGAAGCACTGGAGCAAATTCACCAACAACATGCCTGCTGCAGCGGTACACTACATCGAACTGCAGAAGCGAACCGCGGACCTCGTCCTAGCCACACACGGCAGAGGCATTATCATCATCGACGATATCAGCCCCCTGCGCCAGCTCACACAGGATGTGCTGCAGAAAGAGCTCCATTTCTTTGCTATGAAACCTTCCATGATGAGAGAAGAGAGCGGATTCGGCGGAGGAAGCACGGAACAGGAATTTGTCGGCCCCAATCCGTCAAAATCGGCTAAGATCATTTACTACCTCAAAAAACGGCACATTTTCGGTAAGATGACCATGGAAATACAGGATCAGTCGGGTAAAAAAATGACCGAACTGAGTCCCGGAAAATCCAAAGGGATCAACGTAGTAACGTGGAACTATCGTATCAAGCAACCCAAGATGGCCAAAGGAAAGACCTTTGCTTTCGGTGGGTTTACCTCTCCAAGGGTACAGGCAGGCACATACAAGGTGGTGATCAACAAGGGAAAGAAAAAGTATGAAAACGACCTCGTCGTGATCAACGACACCACCTCATTGCTGACAGATGCCGAAAGAGAGACATTGCACAACACCACCATGCAACTCTATGATATGGTGCAGGATCTCGCTTACCTGGTGTACAGGCTCGATGCTTACACAGACCAGGCCGGGAAACTGGTCAAGGAAAATCCCAAAGCCAAAAAAGTGGCACAACCTGTCATCGACGCGTTGACCTCTCTGAAAGAAACACTCGTGATCACCAAAGGTGATAATTACGTGGGCACGGTAGATCCGGAACTCCGCGAAAAAATGGCAACATTATATAGTAAGATTGCCGGTGGCTATCTGCCGCCCTCAGCCTCGGAGATGGAAAACCTGAAGATGATCAGCGATCAGTTTGCAAAGGCGAAAGCCGATTTCAAAGCGATCGAAGACAAACAGGTGGCAAGGATGAATAAGTTTATCACAAAGCAAAACCTGGTACCGGCACAGATAAAGTCCTTTGAGGAGTTTATAGAGTAACAGGATAAAATAATGGATGAATTTTCATGAGAAACAGGCTGTTTTTGCAGCCTGTTTTTTTATGGGGCTGCCTCCCGGATCCTTGCGAAAACACCAAACCGCAATGGCCGTCTTCCCTGTCGCAAGTTTAGGTATGACTCTGTAGACACTTTTATCCTGATAAACTTAGTGTAGTCTGTTGTAAAAACAGCAAAACTGCAAAAGAATTAAAGAGGCGATAAAGTCAGGCAATAATTTCTACCTCTCGTTTTTAGCCTAATGTTATGTCAAATGAAAATTAACGCAAATACTGTTTTTGAATTAAAACACCGGAATGCCGGGTGTAGAATGATTCTACACCCATATATCAAAATTCCGCAAACGATATAAGGATTTACAAT
>WGED01000593.1 GCA_015492915.1 Cyclobacteriaceae bacterium | reverse complement strand
AAATATGTGGTTACAAAGCGCTTAAGGCGATGATCAAACATTGACCGGTTTATGGAAATGCCAAAAATTTTATTTACGATTTTCTTCATGCTTGCAACAGTGCTGAATGCGCTGTCGCAAAAGGCCCCTGATGACGCCATAAAGGGAAAATATCATCCCGGCGTCATGGTGATCAAGTTGAAGAGTGCTTCAGCCGCCGGCGGGCGCGTGGCTTTTTCCCGTGATGAAATGCTCAGAAAGATAAAAAAAGTAGTTGATTATCAGGGGTATAAGCAGGTCTTTAAATCGAAAAAGATCACGAACGGGCGCGTGGCCGCCTCACATCTCGAAAATATTTACAAACTGCAAATCCCTGCGTCGGTCGATATTAAAAAGAAGATAAACGAATTGATGGCCATGGATTTTATAGAATATGCCGAACCGCTTTACAGGCATTCGCTGCTTTACATCCCGAACGACCCGGAGGCTCAGCCCGACAGCGGCCTGCAGGATTACCTTTCGGTGATCAGGGCCTACGAAGCATGGGATGTGGAAAAATCCGACACTGCCATGGTCATCGGCATAGTGGACACCGGGATAAAATTTGATCACGAAGACCTGGACAATGTAGCCTACAATTATGCAGATCCCGTCAACGGCATCGACGATGATAACGACGGTTATATCGATAATTTTCGCGGATGGGACGTGGCCAATGACGACAACGACCCTACCGCCGATGCCGACGGGCACGGCGTGCTGGTGACGGGCGTGGCAGCGGCCAAAACGGATAACGGCATTGGCATGGCAGGTATGGGGTTCAACAGCCGTTTCCTGCCGGTCAACATCATGGAATCCTCCACAAGATTCCTGATCAATGAGTATGAAGGGGTCATATACGCTGCCGATCACGGTTGCAAAATCATTAATTTGTCATGGGGCGGCATCGATTACTATTCCGCTTTTGCGCAGGATGTCATTAATTATGCCGTGCTCGAAAAGGATGCCGTCGTGGTGGCGGCGGGCGGCAATAAAGACGGCGAGTACAATTATTACCCCGCATCATACGACCATGTGCTGTCGGTCGGCCCCGTCAATGTCAATGACGAAAAACCCTTCTGGGGGTCGTACAGTTACCACATCGATCTCACGGCGCCAGCCCATCAGGTGTTCAGCACAAAAAACGACGGCGCCTACGGCCGCGACAGCGGCACTTCCTACGCCTCACCGCTGGTGGCGGGCACGGCAGCGCTGGTCAGGGCGCGTTTCCCGCAAATGAACGCCCTGCAGGTGATGGAGCAGATCCGCGTTACTTCCGATGATGTGTATGCAGTGGGCAACAATATGAATTATTACGGCATGCTCGGCCACGGCCGTCTCAACATGTACCGCGCGCTCACCGATACCGTCACGCCATCGGTCAGGATAAAGAAATATGACTACCAGGCGCCTTTCAAGCCCTATATTTTTGCCGGTGATACGGTAACATTCTCATTCGAGCTGATCAATTACCTTCGAAAGGTGGACGGTCTTGCCGTGACGGTTTCCAATCCTTCGGGAAATGTCACCATACTTTCGGGCGGGAACTATGCGGTTGGTGCGCTCGGTGAGCTTGAAACCTATGACACCTATGAAGAACCGGTGATTTTTGTGGTCGGTGAAAATGAAGCACCCGGCGAAAGGCTGTTATTCAGGCTCGACATGACGGGAAACGGTTACACCGATTTCGAATATATCCAGCTTTTCATCACTCCCGAATATCTGGATATCTCCGACAGTGTGCTCACCGCCACCATCTCCGGCAGCGGCGAGATCGGCTACACAGGTCCCTCTTTCGGGCATGGCAACGGCATCACCTTCAACGGGAAAACGATTGCATCCCATGCGGGGCTGATCATCAGCACCGATTCTGTCCGCGTGCCCGATAATGTGGTGAATGACTTTATCAATTTTACCAAAAGCACTGATTTTGAAGTGGAAACGCGCATTGCGCTTTATGACAACTCAACGGCCGATGCGGATGTCCGCGCCGTTTTCAGCCCTTATGACACGCTGCCGGACGCTCTGAGAATCAGGATCGAGCAAAAAACGTTGGCATGGCAGCACAGCGGCGACAACGGTTTTCTGCTTTTCGAATACCGCCTCATCAACACCGGCGACACAGCGCTATCAGGCCTGAACGCGGGAATGTACACTGATTGGGATGTCGGTGATTATCAGACCAATTACGCCGATTGGGATTCCCTCATGAATCTGGGGTATATTTTCGATAAGCAAAACAACAACATGTACGCAGGGCTCGCGCTGCTCTCGGGGCAGCAAATGTCTTATCAGGCCATTGACCTCGACAACCTGAACGGCAACACCGCAGATATCGGCGCCACGTTCCCCGACAGCCGGAAGCATGAATTTTTGGCAAATATTTCATACAAAAAACAGGCAGGGACAGCAGGGGCAGGCAACGACGTGGCCCACCTGCTCGGAGCCAAAGGCATGACCATCAATCCCAACGGAGCAGAAAAAGTGGTGATCGCCATGCTGGCCTCCACGACGCTCGATGGCCTGAAAGCCGCGCTCGATTCCGCGAAAGCGCAATATCAGCAATATATGCAACAGCCACCGCTGGCCGAAACTTTTTACGCCTGTGAAGGCGACAGCGCCATCGTCGATCCTGTGGGCGAAATTTATGAATTTTACGAAGACCCTGCCCTCACCCGGCGCATCGACAGTGGACGTTTTTTCATGACCGCGCCCGTCTTTCACGACACGGTTTTCTATGCCGTCAACCTCGACAGCGGCTATGTGAGCGATGTTATGAGCCTGCTCGTGACTCCCGTGAGTCCTGCATTGGGCTTTGACTATTTTCCCGACACCACTGACATGGACAACAAATACGTGCTGACGATCATCGACACGAGTGCGGCATCCGACACCCTGCAATGGTTTGTTGACAGCACATTCATGAGTTCCGGGCCATTTTTCAGTTACAGCTACGACACACAGCCCTTTGAGGTGACGCAAGTGAAAGCAGTGCGGGGATGCTATGATACACTGAGGGTCAGCATCATCCCGAAACAGAGCCCCCCTCCCGATGTGCCCTCTCTTATGGTTTGTGAAAATAGCCCTTTTCTCATAGAACCGTTCAACGGCAGGATTTTCTATTTCTATGCTGATGAGGCCTTGCAGCAACTCTTGTACAAAGGCAGCAAGCTGCGCGTGGAAAGCATTATCGTCCCTGCGGTTTATTATGTGACGGGTGTGGACAGCCTGCTCGAAGGTTCGGCGGTGGCAGTGCCGGTTGACATTGACCCTGTAAAGGCCGTGATCAGCACGAGCGCCGATACTGTTGTTCTGAACAGGGAAAACAGCATCGAATTGTACGATAAATCGGAATACGACAGCCTTTCCTTCTGGCTCCTGCCCGATAGTGCCATCGATACCGCAAGCATGAGGACAGAAGTATATACCGAAGCGGGCCAATTCGTTCACACGCTCGTTGCCCAAAGCAACATCGGCTGCCGCGACACGGCGACGTATACCATTACGGTGGTTTACATTACAGATCTCAATGATGGCCTGGCCTATGAAAAAATGACCATTTTCCCAAATCCCGCTACCTCGGAGGTGACAATCCAAATAAAAGACCCGCCGCAGCGTAATCTGCATTTCGAACTGCGCGACATTACCGGCAAAACAGTTCGCAAATTCTTCATTACCCGGAGTAAATCATCTTATCGGCTCAACCTCCACGGCCTCCCTGACGGCCTTTACATTCTTGAGACAAACGACAGGATTCGATATTTCAGGGTAAAAATCATCAAACAATAGGCGAACATACTTTTGTCAACTGGCTCTACCCTGAAAGCATAAAAAACCAAACATCTGCTAAAGATGCCTCCTCCCAATCTAAATCAAGCACAATTCGGCTTATTTTTGCACTTATTCCTTTAAATTTGAATTTATCTATGATATTGCAAATCTGTTTGATTTAGTGTTTTTTCCAAGTTTTATTGTACTTTTATTATATATTACTTGATTATAAGCTAATTATTAACGAATTTTGATTATATTGAAATAAGTCAAACACAGTATTCTTTTTTTAATAATTGCACATTTCTTAGATGGAAGACTATAATAAAATAATAGAGGCGCTGAATGTAAACTTTAAAAATGCCAATAATATCCGCATTACGCAGCCTATAACGATCGAGAACTACTACGATGTAGATAATACAATTATCCGCCTGAACAGTGGCGAGATCAAGTATGGCAAAGAAAAAACACTTGTGCCGAAGGGTCATTTCCTGTTTATTCCCGGTGGAAAAAATGTTTCCGTCACATTTGGGACAGGGAGCGTCGTCAGCCTTTCCAATGATGATTTTATCTCAAGAAAGGAATCATACTTTGAAAGCATTGATGCTGATCAAACAAAAAACGAAAATATTGAGAGTTTCACTTTTGTGAATTTTGAGGCCAAAGTTTTCGACTCCGTCAACTTTTTTGCCTCTCTTGATATCCCTCCATTCGTTATCAGCAACAGCGAGCGTATCAACACGGTGATGGACATGATCATCAATGAAAAAAACTCAACCATCCCGGGCCAGGAGAGAATCATTAAATATGCTACTGATATCCTCGTAGTTGGGCTGATACGTTATGTGCTGAAGAATCAATTGTTCGTCGAGCAACTGGCCACAAACATCACTTATTTCAAAGACCCGAGGCTCATCGATATTTTCGCCTATATCAAAGAAAACCTCGACGGTGATCTCTCAAATAAAAAGCTCGCCTCAGTAGCTAACGTTTCCGAGGATTATGTGGGACAGTATTTCAAGATGCTCACCGGCATCAACCCGCAGGACTACATCGAATATCAGAGAATGGAACGTGCCGTGAGCTTGTTGCGCACCACCAAAAAGAGCATCCGTGAGATTGGTAGTGAAGTCGGCTACAAAGACACGGCCTATTTTTGCAGAAGATTTAAAATGATGTTCGGAATTCCGGCCGGCAAGATGCGCCGCAGGGAATCGCTGATGAATGTTTAGTGATTCTGTATATCTCTTATCTCTGCGGCCTGCTGCACGAAATTTACATTTTGTTCTGTCGCAGTGCCTATCACGATCATGTCAGCACCCGATTGATAGGCGGCTTCTGTTTTTTCAATAGTATTAATCCCTCCTCCCACAATCAGAGGTGCGGATAATGTGTCTTTTACCATAGCGATCGTCGAACCTGGTATGGCAGTTTTAGCGCCGCTTCCTGCATCCATATAGATCAGGCTCATGCCCAGCATCTCCCCTGCCATAGCTGTATTAACAGCGATCTCAGGCTTGGCAATAGGTATCGGGAAGCTTTGACTGATATAAGCAGCTGTTGTTGTTGCATCGTCCCCAACGAGCATATATCCTGTAGAGATAATTTCCAAACCGGAATCTTTGAGCAATGGCGCCGCGGCCACATGCTGCCCGATGAGCAATTCAGCGTTCCTGCCTGAAATAAGAGACAAAAAGAGAATTGCATCTGCGTTTTTGTTGATATATAAACTGTTTCCCGGAAAGAGAACAACAGGTATTTCACATGAATTTTTAAGGATTTTAATGGTTTCATCAAGCCTGACGGTCGTCATCATGCTTCCTCCTACCAGCAGGTAATCGATCGCGGCACCAATACAGGCATCGACAAGGTTCAAAAGTGCGTTTTGGTCATTGATCTTGTCGGGATCGATTAATACGGCAAGCGATTTTTTATTATGCCTCTTTTTCTCTTTCAGCGAGATCAGAACCGGTGTTGTCTGCATTTAAATCTTTTTTAGCTGTGGTCATCTTTGCCCGTGCGATCTCGAGCAGGAATAATAACGCCTGATGGGAAGCTTCTTTTAAGAGCTGATCTTTGAAACGATGATATACTCTCGGCCGGCTGGCTTTATAATTTTTTTTTTTATCTTTTCTTCTTCCCAGCAACCCACTGACAACGATTTTGCCAAGGATAAGTCCGCCCGTTATCCCTAAGGCAATCTTACCAAAATTTAGGATATTTTGTTTTGTCTCTTCCAGTTCCCCCTCCAGCTCCCGCTTCAAAAGCTCTGACTGGTGCTCAAGAGATTCGATTCTCTCTTTAATCTTCGTTTTCCCTGTCGCTGTCTTGCTCATCGCTTTCTTTAATCAATGTCTCGCTAAAAAACGTCTGAAATAATGGATTTGTGATGATTTTATCCCTCATCATGACCAAAAGGATACATATCAGCAAATTTAATCCTCCAATAATCAGGAAGCCCAGGAAGGAGCTGTTCAGGGTGCTATTCAGATAAAAGCCCAAAGCCATGCTGGCAAAAAACAGCACCAGAAACCCGAAAGATAGTATGATCATTAATACTGCTATCGAAGAGATGATATTTGCCAGTTGCTCCTTCAGCTTCAGCTCGTATATCTCAAGCTTGATCTCTATGAATTTGGTTAGATTGGCAACGATCTTTTCAAGATTGAGCAGCCTGATCAATGCCTCTTTGTCTTTTATCATGACTATCGTTATATCGGAATCAAATTTACACAAAAAACCCGTTTTACACAGTTTCCATAAAAAAAGCAGCCAGGAAAGTCCTAACACCTCATCCGCTCATCCCACACTGTTTGCCTGTTTTATCGACAATTGCTACCTACGAGAGTTTTAAGCTTCAAGACCGGAAAATAAAGTTATAAACACGAAAAGGAATCCGAATTTTAATTATCCGACTCTATGAAGAACGAATGATTTTATTATGAAGATTCAGCCATCCATACCATCAGTCAACATATCTCTTAAAAATGCCTGTTTTCTCATGGCATACCGTTATCAGAGGATGTACTGGCTTAGATCTTTGTCCTTCACCAGACCCGACAACTTTTCTTCGATCATTTTGGCAGTAACCACGATTTTCGCGTTGTCTTTGATCACATCCGGCACATCGTACAAATAATCATTGAGCAGATGGCTCATCACCGTGTGCAGTCTTCTGGCCCCGATATTTTCCACCTCCTCGTTGATCTGAAAGGCTTTTTCCGCAAGCAGTTCCAGCGCATCATCTTCGAAACCCAATTCGACGTTTTCAGCCTCAAACAATGCGATATATTGTTTTGTCAGTGCATTTTTAGGTTCTTTCAATATCCTGACAAAATCGTCCTTTGTCAGGTTATCCAGCTCGACACGGATCGGGAAGCGCCCCTGCAATTCGGGGATCAGATCCGACGGCTTGGACACATGAAATGCCCCGGCAGCAATAAACAAGATATGATCCGTCTTGATGATGCCGTATTTGGTATTGACCGTACATCCCTCGACAATGGGCAGCAGGTCGCGCTGCACGCCTTCCCTGCTCACGTCGGGCCCTGAGCCTTTGCGGGCATTGCCTGCAATCTTATCTATCTCATCAATAAATATGATCCCCGAGTTTTCGGCTTTTTCTATTGCGATCTCCTTCACCTCATCCATGTCGATGAGTTTCGAAAGTTCCTCCTCCAACAGAATTTTCCTCGCTTCGGCAATGGTCACTTTGCGCTTCCTGGTTTTCTTTGGCAGCATATTGCCAAGCATATCCTGCAGGTTGATCATCGAAGATTCATCGATCATGCCGCCGCCGATCATACCTATACCTGCCGTACTCGGCTGTTTGACGTGGATGTCGATTTTTCTGTCTTCCAGTTCCTTATTCCTGATCTTCTCCCTGAACCGTTCTCGTGTCTTTTCGTTAAGTTCCTCGTCGGTTTCCGGTACTTCGGCCGAACCCTGAGCAGGCGGTCTCATGCCAGGCATGGTATTTACAGGCGGGATCAGCGCATCG
>WGED01000592.1 GCA_015492915.1 Cyclobacteriaceae bacterium | reverse complement strand
TTATAATGGTTTTCAAAGAATGTTTGGGGGGCAGTAAAAAAGTCCGGGATTCCTGCCCTGATCCATACCCGCAATTTTGGGAAAGAAGATATAAAAATTTAACGTAAATTCTCAATAATTGGCCCATGAAAAAAGACATAAATTTACCTCTAACAGTGAAAAACAGTATTTGCATCACTCCATTCAAGAAAATCCGTATGGTTTTGGCAGGTAATGGATAAATCAGCTTTTATGTGTATTTCCAATATCACCCGAACAAAGTTTTTTTCTCTCCTTCACAAATTCTGTCCAGATATCCCTGACAATATCTGCTGCAGGTTCGATGCGGCGGATCATCGCCGATACTTGTCCTATTTCCAACTCACCCTCCTCAAGATCGCCTTCAAACATGCCTTTTTTTGCTCTGCCCCTGCCAAGCAGGCTCTTTAGCTTTTCAGGGTCTGCACCCGAAAGTTCAGCTGTTTTTACTACTTCATAAAATTTGTTTTTTAATAATCTGACGGGAGTCAATGATTTCATGGTCAATTCGGTGCCCCCTTCCTGTGCGGCAATAATCTGTTTCTTAAAATTTTCATGAGCCGATGATTCGACGCTTGCCGCGAATCTGCTGCCTATCTGTACTCCTTCAGCTCCGAGGGTAATTGCTGCCAGCATGGCCCTGCCCGAGCCGATGCCCCCTGCGGCTATCACGGGTATCGAAATTCCTTCGCTCACCAGGGGAATGAGCACAAAAGTTGTGGTCTCCTCCCGGCCATTGTGACCGCCGGCTTCAAACCCCTCAGCCACCACAGCATCAACGCCAGCCTCCTCGCTTTTACGGGCAAACTTCAGACTCGACACCACATGCGCTACTTTGATCCCATGGTCCTTCAGACGGGCAGTCCACAGCCTGGGGTTGCCGGCGGAGGTAAAGACAATCCTCACACCCGATTTGATGACGATGTTTATAATTTCCTCTGCATACGGGCTCATTAGCGGAATGTTCACGCCGAAGGGTTTGTTGGTAGCCATTTTACATTTTTCAATGTGTTCATTAAGTGTTTCGGCGTGCATTGAGCCCGAGCCTATCAGTCCGAGGCCACCGGCATTGCTCACAGCGGAAGCGAGCTGCCATCCGCTGCACCATACCATGCCGCCCTGAATTATGGGATATTCAATCCCGAAAAGTTCTGTGATACGGTTTGTCATAAGAAAATCACAAAATATGATAAAATATCATGCATCCTTAGGGTGAATAGTTACCAAAAGGACTTTTTTATTCTAATTTTGCCCCATGAAATTTAATCAAATCCTGCTGAATTTTTTAATCTGGAGGATCAAACATCTGAAGGCGCGGAATTTCACATTGATTCTCAGCACGGTGATCGGGGCCCTGGCAGGACTCGCCGCAGTTTCACTGAAATGGGGCGTACATCATATTCAGCAATATCTGTTGGGGGGAGAGCATGCTGATATACGGAATTATTACATTTATTTCTATCCGATGGCCGGTATTTTTCTTACCGTCCTCATCACCAGGTATTACTGGAAAGAAAAACT
This sequence comes from Cyclobacteriaceae bacterium, assembly GCA_015492915.1. Lineage (GTDB taxonomy): Bacteria > Bacteroidota > Bacteroidia > Cytophagales > Cyclobacteriaceae > JAAUQL01. Next base: position 1,411 of record WGED01000592.1, on the reverse strand, counting down.
TGGCCACGGGATCACAGATATTTTATTCGCCATCTCACAAAAATCGAGCATTATCAGGGCGAGCAAAACCTATTCCCGTATGATCACCAGTGCGATTACAGTGGGCTTCGGCGGGTCGGTCGGACTGGAGGCGCCGATCGTCGTCACGGGGTCGGCCATTGGTTCCAATGTGGGCCGTCTGATGCATCTCGATTATAAAAATCGCACAATCCTCATAGGTTGTGGTGCAGCGGGCGCCATTGCCGGTATATTCAATTCACCGGTAGCAGGGACGATTTTTGCCAGCGAGGTGATCCTGGCCGGCCTTGGCTTTGCATCATTTATTCCTTTGCTGATAGCTGCTGTCAGCGGGTCGATCGTCTCTCACTCCCTGCTCGGCGACGACATCCTCTTTTCGTTTCAACTGGAGGATCCTTTTATGACTTCCGATACACCTTATTATATCGTGCTCGGCGTACTGAGCGGAATGATCTCCTTGTATTTTACGAGGACCACCTATTTCATCGAGCGTCATATCACCAAAATTAAAAACTACGCTTTCCGGGGTTTGGTAGGCGGGCTCATCCTCGCTGCTATTATCTTTTTCTTTCCGCCGATTTACGGGGAAGGTTATGATACGATTAAAATGATGCTGAATGCCAACCAGTCTGATATTGGGTTTCAATCGTTTTTTGCTCTTGATTTCTCAAATCCGCTCATCATATTTCCGTTCCTTATCGGTATAATAATTTTCAAGCCTATTGCGGCGGCCACCACGATTGAATCCGGCGGCAGCGGCGGTATCTTTGCGCCATCACTGTTTCTGGGCGGTGTCGCCGGTTATGCCTTTGCTTTTCTGGTCAATTATATATCACCCGATATCATCAGCATGAGCAATTTCACCCTTGTGGGAATGTGCGGGGTGATGAGCGGGGTACTGCATGCTCCTTTGACGGCTATATTTTTGATAGCGGAAATCACGGGCGGTTACACGCTGTTTGTACCGCTGATGCTTGTTTCGGCCATATCATTCAGCACGATTTCCTATTTCGAAAAATACTCAATCTATACCAAGCGGCTCATCGAGCGCGGTGAGTACATCCCAGACGATAAGGACAGGCAGGTACTGAGCGGGATAAGGGTAAACAAGCTCATCGAGAAGGAACTGATTACTGTGAAACCATATGAAAAATTAAGTGACCTGGTCAAGGCCGTACGTAAGTCGAAAAGAAATATTTTCCCGGTGGTGGATGATGACGGACGTCTGACAGGTATCGTCATGCTCGATGATATCCGCGATATCATGTTTGATGAGGATAAGCGGGAAAATGTGCTGATCAGCTCGCTGATGAAGGATCCTCCGGCTTATGTGTCATCGTGTGATTCGATGCAGGCGGTCATGAATACGTTTGAGATAACCGGTGCATGGAAC
>WGED01000591.1 GCA_015492915.1 Cyclobacteriaceae bacterium | reverse complement strand
AAATATTACATTGGTGACTATATGAATTATAAATAGCCGAAATTGTATTTACCTGATAAGGGTTATATCGCCGGTGTGAACTTCACTATTCCCACAAGTAAGAATAAAGTAATAGGCTCCTTCCGGGAGTTCTTGTCCATTCATGGTCCCGTCCCAGTCATTATTATATTGTGCGGCCTCGTAAACATTCTGTCCCCGCCGGTTAAAAATGCGAATCGGACACGATTCATAAACATCAATATTGCGAATGATCCAGATATCATTTCTACCGTCACCATTAGGTGTAAATGCCCTGGGAGCGTCAACCGGAATGGCCACTTTTTCATCAACAAAAACGGTGACTGTGGCAACATCTGAGCACCCAAAACTGTTTGAACCGGTAACGGTGTATTCTGTCGTTATCGAAGGTGACGCCAATGGGTTGGGGATATTTGGATTATCCAGGGTTTCGGAAGGCTCCCATATATAAAACTCAGCGCCCTCGGCACCAAGCTGAGCTGATTCGCCGCTTTGAATACGCTGGCTGCCGGATGTGATGACAAGTTGAACATTTTGTACATCCACAGCTTCAATCTGATCAGTACTTGAACAACCTGTATTTTTTCCGGAGATCACAGTGTAGGCGCCAGGAGCATCCACAATTATTTTTGCAGTTGTTTGACCAGTGCTCCACTCTATCTGCCCGTCAGACGCGTTTACGGATAATTCTGCACTGGTGCCCCGGCACAGGTTAAAAGAGCCACTTTCAGGAAGTTGTCCGTCTACCATGATCTGCAAATCTATAAATTCTGCTACCCCCAGCGTAGCCTGATAAGTATCACTACAAGCAGATGCTGCATTACCATAACCAACTGTCAAGGTCACATTGTACTGGCCTGATTTTGTGTAAGTATGAGCAGGATCTTTAAGATCCGATACTGTTCCATCACCAAAATCCCATGAGAAAACAGGGGTTTCAGTTGGATCGTATGATGAAGTATTTTCAAACAGGATCACTTCATTAAGGCATGAACCCGGCACATCTTTGAATGAAGCAGTCGGCTGCTGAACCTGCTTGATGGTCAGGGAGTTGGATGATGCCGTGCAGTTGTACACATTCGTAACAGTTACGGAGTAGGTGCCTGAGGAAGTTACGCTGATCTCATTGCCTGATTCTCCCGATATGGGATTTCCATTAAATTTCCATTGATAAGTTGCCTGATCCACCAAAGGTACCGATAACTTATTGGTAGTCCCTTCACAGAACAATTCACCACCTGAAGCGGAAATCTCCATTGGTGGCATGGAGCTTATCTCCACAAACTCATGTGCCGGATCGGTACGACAACCATTGGATTCAAGTACAAGGGAGTATCTTCCTGCATCTTCTGCCGTAGCATTACTGATTGTTAATGGATTACCCTGAATGATTTGATCTTGTGGGGTTTTCCAATAATACATTACGCCAGTAACCTGATCGGCTGTGAGAGTAATATTGCTGCCCTCACATACCACACCCGGATTTGTAACATTTACTGTGGGAGGCAGGTTATTACCACCATCCACAACAGTAACCGCAACACCTTCAGAACTGCATCCGTCAGCGGCAGAAGTTATAGTAGCTGTATATGTGCCTGCTACTGTGATTTCAGCATTAAATGTCGTTGAAATGATGTTGCCAGTACCAGTATCAATCCATGAATATTCAACCTTTTTGGCAGGAGTCGTGAATAATAGGACTGGTTTATTACTGCAGATTTTGGGAGGATTGGCAGGTGAAATTTCAGATATGACACAGTGTTTATTTCTCAGAAAAACGAGCTCATTAATCTGTCTGTTAATATATCCGATATCAGGTTTTGCATCGCCATTATAATCAGCAATGTTCAGGTTAAATGACACGTCCGCATTGCCTATATCATATGGGAGATAAGAAAGCTTGATCGGGGTGGAGGTATTGATGAGTGCGGTCAGCTTGTCTGTGGCATCAGTGGTGCCTACTACAATATCTACCCGGCCGTCTCCATTTATATCACCCAGATCAAGCCCCCAAGGTGCCCTTCCTGTTTCAATATATTTCGGTGTTGAAAAAGAAAAATTATTTTCATCTCCATAATTTATCAATACATAAATATTATTAACAAGATTGGTAATAGCGATGTCCTTGTCTCCATCATTGTCCAAATCACCAATTTTCAGATTCACGAGATTAGCGCCTGCAATGGAGCGTGTAATGGGTGTTCCCATATTGATGACTCCCGCAACACTTTCATTGGGGATAAGGAATATAGTTGATTTATCTGAGTTGCAAACAATTTCTGGTTTGTTGTCATTATTGAGATCAGCGACGTCGAGCCCAACCAATGAACCTGCCGAGGTTTGTATGGTTTGCCGGGCATCTATGGGGAAGGAAATAGACCCAGGTGTACTTTTATTTCCAAAGATAAATACTTTTCCAATGCCTTGATCTGTCATAATGATATCTGGTTTACCGTCTTTGTCAAGGTCATGGATTTTAAGCCTTCTTGTAGTGCTGGATGTGATATTTTCTGACAGGAGGATGGTAATAAAAGGATCAAATTTTATTCCTGTTGCAGTGCTTTTGTTTTTGAATATATAAATTCTGTCAGCGTTTCCTCCGCCCTTTCCCACTATAAGTTCGGGTTTGCCATCACCATCCAGATCCCCACAGGTAATGTTCCTGGCGCCTTTACCCGTGTTAAGATTGAGGTCGCTGATTTTAGTGAATTTAATATCATATTCATTGGCTTGTGTTACATTTTGATAGACTGTTATGGCATTTGGCCCGACATCATCCGAGTTGTTAGTAGAAGCAACATCATTCAGTCCGTCCCCATTAAAATCACAGGTACACATGTCGAAAAGCTCTTTTTCCTCTCTGACTTTCAGCGATTCCACGATTCTGGTCGGTTCGAATCCACTTCCTTTAAAAGCAAAATTGAAGTAATTTTTTGAAAAGCCTGTGAGGCCTGAAATATGATTTGTTACCGAAATATTATTATAAGTTGCACCCGGGGGCACCAAAACCTCAATTGTGAACTCACTTGAATTGATAATGGTGCCTTTGGCAGCCCCAAAAAATACGCTAAGATCATTGGGATTATCACTAAAACCACTCCCTGAAATTGTTATAGGCTCCCTGAATGTACCGGAAATTTTATTGACACTAGCCACATCGGGCACCTGTGCTTCGAGTGCGAATCCCGTGAGAATGAAAAAGAATAAAGATTTTAAAAAATACCCGGGTTTCATTATTGGTTTTATAATGTTTTAAAACAAGCGAGCTATTTTACCTGCAATACCCAATTTTCCTTAAACTTGGCACCGATGGCTTTAAATCGTTCACTTGTGTCTTCTGTTTCCTGCAAATCATCACTTTGGAAGATGTATACATAATAGATTTTTGTCTGTGACACGTATCCGAATTTTGTGTAATATCCATCGATAAACAGTTGATCTGAATATTCTTCAGCCTCGCGGTAATTACCAAAAGTACCGACCACAACATAATTTCCTTTTTCAAGCTCGAGCAGGTGATTGCCTTTAACCACCTCTGTAGGTCCTATGTACAATCCTTCTTCGTCGAGCGTTGGTTCAATATATTCTTCAAC
>WGED01000590.1 GCA_015492915.1 Cyclobacteriaceae bacterium | reverse complement strand
ATATAATCCGGAAGGAACATTTGCTTTTATGCCCGTGTTGCGAGCATAAAACTTATTAAACCTTTTTATGACTTTCCCCTGAATATCAAAAAGGACAGCTTGAACCGGATACTCATCTCCATTCACTTCCAGATTGAAAAAATTATTGTTCATGGGATTCGGATATATTTTTGATCTGCGACTTTCTGTATCCCCTTCAAAACCGGTAATTACTTCCACAGCGGTGATTTCATAACAACCACTTATAACCGTATAACCGCTTTTAGTGATTTTGACAGCGTAGTTACCAGAAACTTTTGGAGTAAAAGACCGTGTTATCACCCCTCTTACTGGATTGTACAGATTATCACAATCGCACCATCGATAGGCGGAGGCATTGGCTTCATTGGCCGTCAACGTCCCGTTTTCAACAGTCACCGTTATGTCAATTGGGATTAAATTCCTGACGGAAGGCGGGAAATTCCGGTAAACATCGTAAAATAATTCCCTGAATCTCAAATCGTTTATAATGAAGTAATCGCGTGCTTTGTTTTGTTCGGCAATCAGGTTAAGGTTCAGATCGTAAGCCGCCTGATCTTTGCCTCCGATATATTTTTCGACATCTTTTCTATATGCTGCATTGGCTGTGCCGTAATAATATCCGCCTACACGATATTGCGTGCCTGCGGCATTTAGCTGATAACCGCTTCCCAACAGTTCTATAAACCTTTTGTCGAGATGCAGCCCCAGTGTATCTATCACTTTAGCCAGGGCGATTACTTCGCCGTTGTTATTATTCACACCTTTTTTGATCAGAGCCCTCAGTTCACCATTGATATCCTGCTCTGAATTCGACTTTGTTGAATAATTATCAATGTTCACGCTCTCGCCGGGCCAGAGGGTTATATCCAGGGCGGGGTTGTCATAGTAAAATCTCGTAAGACCTGTTTTGTCGATAACCGCGGCGTCGCCTGTCATCTCGATGACAAATTCGGCACCGGTTAATTCGCCTGTCCAGTTTACGTTTATTTTTTCATTTCGAAGAACAGGCGTGCCCGCCTCCAAGGTAAAAGTGCTGCCTGTGTATTCGAAAGCATTTCCTCCTGCATTACCTCTGATTATAAACCTGAATATGGTGCTGCCTGTTGAAGTGAAATATCCCAAAACGTCATAGGCCCCGGGGCCGTTGTTTTTAAGGGCGAGGGTGGCATCCTGGGTTATGAGCATCTTGTCATTTTTTAATTCGCCAAGTTTCAACACATGGTCCTCATTTATTAATTCAATACTATAATTGCTATGAGAAAAAGCCCATTTTTCCGAACCTCTTTCAAAGCCGGGGTTGCTGAGCATGTTCCACCAGATATCCGGTCCTTTGGTGAAAATTTTTTCGAACCCCGGATACAACCACTCTTCCGTTATGCCGTTACCATTTCTGTCCGCTTCGGCATCATAGAGACTGGTGTGACCGTCATACAGCATCAGATAGGCTGAAGGGATGCCCCGGTTGATCAGCCTACGTGTAGTGAAGGTGGCCGTAGGCTCGGCATACCACATTTCGTTTTCTGCATTCTTCGCGTTCCATGCTCCTGACCACACGACCTGCTTTGTCATATCCATATACTCCCATGCCTGCTCCACCAGCCTGATATTGTCGCGGGCTACAGGCTTCAAAACATGGAAATCCCACATATAATAAATCCCCGCTTCAGACGGAATGGGATTGAAATCACTCGTGATAAACCATTCGGTGCCTGATTCGAATGTATGTGCCTTGTAGTCTGCCGGTGGAACTTTGAAATATATCAGCAACCTTGTCGGATTGGTTTTTCTTATTTCTGCGGTTATGGAAGCATAATAATCGGCAATGCGTTGAGGATCGGGATTATTGATCAATCTCCATGGTTCGACAAACAAATTGAATATGAGCTTGTGACTTTTATTTTTAAACCTTTCGGCCACATAGCCCCACCAACTTGTCATTTTTTCCAGATCGCCGGGATTGTCATCGGTCAGACCGTAAAAGGTGATCACTACGCCCAGACCTTTGCCCAGTAAATCGTCGATGATAGATTCGAGTTCGGTGAGCAAAACATCATCAGCGGCATCGTACGGAGGCCCTTCGCTGATCGCTATCATCATGGGATTTTTGTCGCCCTGATAACGTATCCTCACGCTCTGAAAGCCATTGTTTTTTATCAGATCCC
>WGED01000589.1 GCA_015492915.1 Cyclobacteriaceae bacterium | reverse complement strand
TTTCCCTGTAGGGGTATGCCGTCTGGTCTCCGCTCGAGGCGGAAAAAACGACAAGATTTCCATGAACAAAAGGCGATTTGGGCTTAACCCTGATTCCTCGGGCGGCCACCAGGCCTTCATTGCGGGCCCCGCCGCTGAAGCATGCATCAATAAATGCGGTTACCCTCTTTGCCGGATATTCGGTGAGTTTTCTGAAAACGTCCTCCAGCCTGAGCGCATAGTCCAGATTGGTGCCACCGACATCCACGGGGATCAGATAGGGTTCGTTGGTGCCTTCTTTGGGCAGACCGTGACCTGCATAATAAAATATCAGCCTGGCCTCGCCCTGATAAGCCTGTGCAATGGCGCTGAGCCTGGCCACTGCCTGCTTCATCTGGCCTGCCGTGGCATTGATGAGCAATGTGATATTTTCAGCCGGCACGCCGAGGGTGTTGATCAGGTATTTTTTGAAAATAACGGCGTCGATAGATGCGAAACTCACGTTGATGTCCGTATTGAGGCTCATCCTGAAAGAGCTGTAATCTTCATTGCCGATCACCAGCGCAAAGGTTTTTTCGTTTTTAATATCTGTTACCGGAATATTGACATCCACATCAGATCTGCCGATGACGGTAAGGTTATTAATCCTGTCCAATTCAGTGATCTGCGGTATATCCAAGGCAATATCATTGAAACGGATATCGAGCGTGGGATTGGCAGTATTGAAATCTTCATCATTGATATCATAATGAAATTCATGGCCTTTATACTTCGCGTCAAGGGACGTGATCAAAAATTCATCCCCTGACAAGGCATATTTAGGATTACCGATCCACAGGTCATCCCAGTTCTCCTTTACGTTTTTGGCCAGCTCGAGCGGTACGGGCAGGCGGATGCTTTTGGCGCCGGGGATAAAAACGGTGAATTTTTCATTGTCGGCGTCATAGAGTCCCGGAGATGCCTTTTCAAGCCGTACATACCTGCCGGCCAGGGCCCGGATGGCCTGGTCGGTAAATTCGCGTATTTTGGCATCCCTGTTTTTTTTTGAGATGCGTTGCAGATAGTCCGCGGTTTTTTCAAATTCACCTTTCAGTTGCCATCCGGCATACAGGTTTTTCACGATCTCCGTCACCTGCTCGCCCAGCGACAGCGCCCTTGAATATCTGCCCAGTCTGCTAAAGACGGGTCGTATGACCCATTGCCCTTTTTTGTTGATCAGGCCGTATTTGCCCGATGAGCGCACTACAGCGTATCCGTTGAAGAAGGGGCGGGCAGACTCGTAGCGGGTTTCTATGACAAACCGGCTATTTTTGTTGATATAGCCCCAGCGGCCGTTTTGTCTTACCGCGGCGAGGCCATCCCTGAAATATCCTGCATCTTCGTAGCGCGGCTCAATAGCAATGTTCCCTTTCTGATCAATAAAGCCGTATTTTTCATGGTCCCTGATCAGCGCCAGTCCTTCGGAAAAGGAATAAGCTTCTTCGTAATGATGCTTGATAACCCAGTTCCCGCGTTGATCGATGTATCCCTGGTAGCCGTTGTAGATAACGAAGGCAAGCCCTTCGGCAAAAGGCAGGGCTTTGTCAAAAGTATTGCGGAGTATCTGGCGGCCGTTTTTGTCGATGAAGATAAATCCGTCCCGTTTTTTCACGAGCGCCTTGCCGTTGGCAAAAGAACTCACAACGAGTAATTCGGGCTTGATGTGCCACTCACCTGTTTTGTTGATATAACCCCATTTGTTGAGTTTTTTCACACAGGCCACCCCTTCCCGGAAGGGCTTCGCGTCCCTGAACTCAGGTTTAATGATCCATTTTCCATAGCGGTCGATATACCCCCATTTCCCGTAGTATTTCACGGCAGCGAGCCCTTCTGTAAAATGATAGGAAGCTTCGAACTGTGCGGGGATGATCCATTCTCCTTCTTTATCGATAAAACCCCATCGCCCGTATTTTTTAGCAGGCAGCAGCCATTCCGTATCATTGGCCATGCCGGTCACGGCGGTGAGGAGTATCAAAAGGACGATATGAAAGAGTGTTTTTTTCATGGTTTTACAGCATGAATTCCGGGTCATTTTACTATTCTGACCGTCAGTTGCCTGTAATAAAAATTCATGTTATTGATTCTGTTATCCTCCAGCCAAGCCTTCAGCGTTTCCGCAGGTAATGATCGCGGTACGAGATAACTAATCTCAGGGTCTTCACTTATCCCTTTCAGGATTGGTTTTGTGTATTCCTCTGTCGAGAAGACAACAATCAGTTTAAGGTATTCCTCTTCCTTGTCAGTAAACATGACCAGTTCATCCACCAGATACCTTGAGAAATCATTAAAATAATCGTCCTTTTCATCATTTGAGAAAAAAACGTAGTCGCGGTCTGCCTTCACCGGTACAGCATTGTGATAGTTGCCAGTCATATCCTGATAGGGCAGCAATCTGAAAGCCTCATCTCCCTCCACAGCATAGACGGAGAGGAAGCCATCCGCCGGGGTGTTGAAAAACAGGTACATCGGATCCCCGTTTTCAAAAAGCGTTGTTTTACAAGCCTCTCTTCTGCAATTGGTCGTGAAAAAGTCGAAGTCTATATCAGGCCGGGTTAGCTCCCTCACCTTTCCCTCGATCTGAAGGGCCAGCCAAAGTTCATGCTTTACTTTACCGTTTTCTTTCACCTTTTTCACGGATTCCCTGAATTTCTCTTTTATCGTTTTCAGCCATTCACCGCGAATGGTCGTCTGGCCGAATATCCTGAAATGCGTGTTTCCGTCATCTACATCCACAAAAGATTCCTGCGTCACGTAAGTGCCGAATTCGTTTTCTATGGCATTGATGATGGCCTCATGACGGAGTTTTTCTTTGAGCTCTTCCATACTCATATCTTCCCCCAGCCTGGAAAGCGCCGTACCGGAAGCATTGCGTATCTTCTGGGCGTGAGCACTTTCCAAAACCGAAAGAAGCATTATCAATATGAAAGCAAAGCGTGTCATTGAATGGATTTTTTATGGATTTCGAGTGATTTTTCACCTTGGCCCTCTTAATGTCCTCATGAAGGGTCAACCGTTTTTACATTCAATAAATCATCAAAAATCCATGAGTTTTTCAAGCTTCTCGTGCAAGATGTCGGTCTGCTCTTCCAGTTGTTTCCTGATGGCTTTCTTGGCTACGTCCATGGCTAGGGCGTTGTTGTAGCCTACACGGACCGATGCCTCAACATTCTTATCGATTTTTCTGTAAATCTCAAACAGGAAGATGACGCGGCCGATCTCCTGGGCGATGATATTTTTTGATGCCGCCACCGTTTTGGTCACGGATGCCGCCTCCTCGTTGTTTAGCTGGTTGTTGGCAATGCTGTTTTCGATCAGTGCCGCCACATTGGTTTGTACCAGACCTGCCAGTTCCAGCTTGGCGAGTTCCGTAGCCTGCAGCTTGGCTGCCGATTGTGTTTCGGCAACTGAATTGCCGGTAGCGACGATGTAGAGCGGATAACCGTTTTCGTCGAGCTTGTATTGCAGTTCCCATGCTTTTTCGATCTGCTTGTCCATCGGCAGTGCGCCGGGGGCTACGTACCATCCTTTGCGCCTGAATTTTCGGGCTTCTTTCCTGGCTTTCTTATAAGCCTTTCTCTTCATTTCTTTTCTGGCCTCTTTGTTAGGCTTCTTTTTCGCGTACGACTCAGTTGCCGGAGCAATGAGTATCAGAGAAATGAGCAATGTGAAAATTAAATTCATCGTTTTCATGATCTTAAAAATTTTGTTCATGCTCACAAATGCAACTTTTGCGCCAAATAAAAAACAAACACTTCAAACCCTTGAAACGAGATTGTATTTTTCTTATACGGAAAT
>WGED01000588.1 GCA_015492915.1 Cyclobacteriaceae bacterium | reverse complement strand
GAAAAACGTATTTCGATACTGTCCGACGGCTGCGCGGGAGGGGGCGTTAAAAGGGAACCAGTGATGATGATATCCCCGGCGCGTAAATGCCTGCCGTATTTCGGCAACGTGTTCGCCAGATAGAGTATCTCATCAAAAAAGGCGATTTTCCCGGATTTCCCGGTTGCTTTTACTTCTCCGTTGACAAGAGCTTCTGCGGTCACCTCATTTAAATCAACATCATTGACAGCACGGTTCTGTAGTGGATAAACGAAGCCTCCGTGAGACATTCTGTCCGCAATGGATTGAGCCGGAGATGCCTTATTGCCTCCATTTCTGTCTTTTGTTCTGATATTTATCAATTCACTGTAGCCGCCCACACTGTCAATGGCGTTCATCAACTCCTCTTTTGTGATGACCGGTCCGGGCAGGTCTTTACCAATCACAAATCCTACTTCCGCTTCAATCAGTGGACATCCTTCAACGAATTTCCGGGTGTCGATAATATCCCCCGATTTATGGCCGTCGGAAGCCAGCATAAAACCGAACCCCGGATTGAAATCATCAATATTTCCTCCTCCCATTTTCCATCCCGCCAGGCGCTCACCCCTCGCCTCAAAAAGCGACAACATTTTCATCTGAATTTCATAGGCTTTTTCTTTGCTAAGATTGGGATAGTGCATCGCCAGCGCTTTCGTAAAACCACCCTCGTTTTCCACTTCCATGAGATACCGGGCTATTGCTTCAATATCTGCATTTTCATGCAGGCCACTCGTGAAATCAATATTGAACCGCACTGCCCCGGCGCCTGCATAAAAGCCGTACAGGGAGGCATTTTTCAATTGGAATTTTATGCGTACGGGCTGTTCCCCTCCGGGCAATGCGTCCTTATTCTTCCATCGGACATATCCGTATATATCATCTGCTTCCACGGGAATACAGTCCTCCATGGCATAACCGGGAATTGCCTTTCCGTCCGCATCAAGCAATGCCGCACGCAATGACCCGCCAGTGGCATTCACATTCACAAGCAAAGGCCCCTCCGCATTTTTAACGGGATGAGTGATGACGTGCCCTTTTTTTGCGTCCAGCGAAACAAAGCCGTTCAGGCGCAGGGTGGCCAGACCGATGCCGCTCCTGCGATTTTTAAGATTGTGCGCCCCGTCCCATGCACTGTAATAGATGAGGGTACTGTCACCATGATTGAGCAGGGGAGCGGTGAATATCATGCCGCTGTCCCAACTGCCGGGGGCACCCAGCGGAATAAATGTCTGCATGCCGGCAATGCGTTTCCAGTGTCTGCTGTCATGGCTTACGGCCAGTTGTACATCGATGGTTTCATCTCCCGGGTTCTTGTACGAATGCAACATGCCGATGAAAAGGTTTCCATATTGCGAAACCGACATGCCGTAGGATTGAGGGTCGTCCGCATCATGTTTATGGGTTATCACCACTTCGGGCGTTGACCAGTGGATGAAGTCCCTGCTATCTGTGCGCACGATTTGCCGGTGAGACGGCCATGGCGCTGCCCAGCCTTTAGTGTATGCCACGTATTTTCCTGTGTGAATGTCTTTTATCACTGCCATGACATCGCTGATGGATTGCTCCTTTTTTTCGGCGTGCAGCACAGGGTTCCCTTTATATTTCTTCCATCGGATGCCATCCGGAGAGAAGGCCACGCACATACCGTCGTCCTGATATTCCTGTTTGCCGAGAGGGAAATCCCACCAGATCATTTTGTATCGCTTATCGGGGTCCGGCTCGGTGATATCTTTGATAAGGCTCGGGGAATAGAGATCATGATGACCATAATTTTGCATGACAATGTTGTTTTTCTTTGAGCCGCGGAACTCAAACAGCCCGAGGTTCGGCTGTTCCCAGTGAACACCGTCGGTACTCGTGGCATAAAGGATGGGGGTTCTTTCCGCAACCGGCGCGCCGTAATTGTAACTCTGATACCAAATCTTAAAAAGCGAGTCTTCCTCGTCGTAAATCACGGTACCGAAACAATATGGATTTTGTGCCCATGGGGAATCACCTTTTATCAATGGATTCCCGGGGTATTTATGTGGCTGATGCAGCACCTGTTTAATGCCCTTGCTCTCAGCGATCCAGTAGTCATCCAAAAACAACTGCCAGTTGGCGGTGGTTCCGGAAACGGATTTTTTTAGAGAGGCCAATTCATGATTGGTTTGGTGTTCGCAGCCAAATGACAGAAGAACCAGCATTGCGGCAATCATCATGAGATAATGGCCGTTGAATTTTCGCGGATGAATATTTTTTTGACAGTTCATAATGTTTTTTTTATCAGTTCAGCCACCCCTCTTTGTCCCATTTTTTTAAATCCAAAAAAGAAGGCTCCGGATAGCGAAGCGCTTTTAGCTGTTCAAGGATGTTTTTATCCAGATAATTTCCGTCAGCCACGGCAATGGCTTTTTCCAGATATTCCATCCTGTCGATGCCGACAAGCACGGAGGATATCCGGCGGTACGACAGGGCAAATTTTGTGGCCAGGGTGACAATGTCAAAGCCATGGTCAGCGCCAAAATCCTGATACAATTGCACATGCCGCTCCACATCTTTCAAAGCCTCATGAAGTCGCCCGCTTTTATTGCTCAGAATGCCTTTGAAAAGTACCGAGCGCACGATGATGCCGGTGCCTTTCTCTTCGGCCAGGGAAAAGGTGCTTTCCTGTGATTGATCCATCAAATTGAAGGGCAACTGTACGACATCCCAGTGCCGGCTGTCAATGCATTTTTTCGTCTCGCTCACGGTGTAGGTGGAAGCGCCGGTTGCCCGGATGATGCCTTTTTCTTTCAATCTCACGAACGCTTCTGCTACTGTGTCGTTTCCTAAAATTTCCTCATCAGCCTGGTGCAGCATATACACATCGAGGTAATCGGTATGCAGGGCCCGGAGGCTCTCTGTTATGGATTTTTCGATATTTTTTTTCAATTCTTTTGCGGAAGGCAAAGCGCCCCGGGGGTCACGCAGGTGTTTGCATTTAGTGCTGATCACCACGCTGTCCCGTTTCTCCCTGAAAGCCCGGCCCATGATCTCCTCGCTTCTACCGTACACCCTTGCCGTATCGAAAAAGTTTATGCCGCCGTCCGCTGCAGCCCGCAGCAAACCGACCGCCTCCTTCTCCGGCAGCATGTCTGCCTTGCTTTTCACGCCGATGCCATAGGGCATCCCGATCTCCACTCCCCCGAATGCTATCTCGGAAACACTGATACCCGTTTTGCCTAATGCCTTCTTTATCATAGCTGTCGCGCGCTGTTGATTACGGATTTTTTATAATTGGTCATGCGTTAAGGTGGTCATTTCTGAAAAGCGATACATTCAAAGCCAGACTTGTGACGATGCCTACGGCAAAGGAAATCGGTATGATCCACAGGAACGATATGTACAAATCGAACAGTTCGCTTGAAAAACTGACGAAAATCGCCGCTATGCCGCTCAGAAGGGTGCCGGTAAACGTCGCTTTCGGCGAAGCATTTTTGACGAACATAGCCATGAAAAACGGCACAAAAAGGGGCGCGACAAAAAGATTGCTGGTCTTATGCGTGAGTTCCAGCAGATTGCCCCGGATATTTCCTATCAACAGGCTCATCAGGACGATGAGCACGCCGATGAGTACGGAAATTTTCTGAGCCAGCCGCACTTTTTTTTGCTCATTCATGGTCTTGTTTCTCAGACGAAGGATAAAATCGTCCACAATGGAAAGCGACGATGAGTTGATGCCGGATGACAGGCTCGACATAGCTGCGGCGAGCAGGCCCGCGAGCACCAGGCCCGAAAACCCTGCAGGCAGCGCCATGGCGATAAAGCGGGGAAACACCGTGTCCGCCCCGTCCTGAAGGGATACGCCGCCCAGTATCTCAGGATGCACCTTCACGTAGGCATACAAGCCGAATCCCAGCACCAGCAGCAGCAGTTGCACCGTGATGTTTGTGACGATGGAGCTGAGAAACATTTTCCGGGCACCTTTCACATCCCGCGTTGCGAGATATCGCTGAATGGCCATCTGGTCGGAACCTGCCGTACACACATACCACCCGAAAGTTGAAATAAAGGCAGTCACAAAACTGACCCGCACATTGGTATCAAAAAAGACCCATCCCGCCCAGTGCCCAGGCCATTCTGCAGGCAGGAAAGACGCGGCACTGCCCAACTCACGCCTGACCATGAAAATGGCCAGGATCGTGCCCCCGAAAAGCACGAACGACTGCACGACATCCGTGAGCACCACGCTGCGCAGACCACCCGTGGAAGTGTAAATAATGGTGATAATGCCCATCACGATGCTTACGAGGAGGGCAATCTCATCCGGCCAGCCCATAATGGGAATGATGATCTTTTGGGACACGAGGAAAATGATGACGCTCATCCACAAAAAGCGCATGAATAAAAAATAGACGGATGCGATGATGCGGTTTGGCATCCCCACCTTTTTCTCCAGCAGTTCATAGGCGCTGCTGATCTGCAGCTTCATTATAAACGGGATGAAGAAATAGGCGACGATAAAATACACGAAAGGCAATGCGGTGAGCATCAGAAATATCATCGGGCCGTGCTTGATCACCTCGCCGGGAATCGACAGGTAAGTGATGGCGCTGAACAGTGTGGCGAAGAGGGAAAGGCCTACCTTCCATGATTTCATGCTACGCCCGCCGAGCAGATAGTCTTCAGCGCTCTTGTTCTTTCTGGAAAAATAGAAACCCACGAGCAGCATGCCGATGCCGTAGCAAATGATGATTACCCAGTCAATGGTGGATAATGGCATTTTTTCCATAGTTTAAAATTTAATTCCACATAAATACAGCACGGCATGATGCCTGAAAATGTGCAAAACCCATGAGTTTCGGATGATTTTTTTCTCCCTGCCCCGCCTACGGGCCTGCCTGCCTTTACTCACCCATGATCTGAACCTGGCAGACCCTCTTTCTGCCGCGGAGCTGATCCCAGTCAACGAAATAGATGAAACCGAAATCGCCGAGATCGAGCTCGCCGTCAATGATTACGATGCTTTCCGAGCGCCCGAAGATCACGGAACGCAGATGGGCTTCCGTGTTCAAGCTGGTCCATTCGCCTTCTTCGGTTCCGAGGCTCATGGCAAATTCGATATGCTCTTTTCCCGGGTGCAGGTACTGCCCGTCATACCGGCAGGTGGGTATTATCTTTTCCATAATG
>WGED01000587.1 GCA_015492915.1 Cyclobacteriaceae bacterium | reverse complement strand
CCCGGTTATTATGAGTTTACATTGACCATAAGTCATGGCGATTCAACGGATACTGACGAAACATCACTGCTCGTAGGTGGTGCAGTGGAGATCGGTGGTACACTGACTGAAGATCTGGAATTGAAAAATATTCAGTCCGATGCAAGCCTGCCTGATTATATTGTCACGAGTGACCTGGTGGTCCCGGATGGGCTGAAACTGTCGATTACTGAAGATGACGTTATTATTGAATTTAATTCCGAAACAGGAATTCATGTTCAGGAAGGCGGATTGTTTTCCAATGCCAACAATGCAAGCGCCACCGGATACACGACCGAGTTAAGAGGGCAAAACGGCTGGAAAGGAATTTTGATTGAAAGCGGCTCGCTCGATCTTGAAAGAGCATTGATCATCAATGCCGGAAAAACTGTCTTCAGTGGCCAACCGGAACCTGCGTCTGTTTCCTTTACAGGTAATTTATCAACACTGGTATCCCTGTCGGACAATGAATTTGTGAACTCAAATTCCTATGATATTTTAGCATTGGACCGCGTCACCGGCACATCCTTCCCTCTGCAACGGAATAAATTTTCATACAATATACCCATCAAGGCGCAAATTCAATTCATGGAATTATGGACATCTAATCAGCCAAACCTGATGCCCGATGTGTATGATTATATACAATTGGTGCCGGGCGGTGCCAACAAAAAGGATGTCACTAACAATACCAATGGGTTTAGCTTTTATCCTGATGGCACGAAATTCTTTATCGACGGAGATTTCTGGGCAGGCTCATCAATCTTAATTGGTGAAAATGTCACCATTCTCATGAAAGAAAACACTGGGATGTCTTATGATATATCCTTTACTTCAAACCCGGGTTCAACGATCGGCGGTCTGGAAGGAAAAACATGGAAGGGCATTGCGGCAGGGATCGATGCCATTAATCTGAAACTGGCAGGTACGTCAATAGAGCATGCCGGTTACGGAAAAATTGTGATCGGAAATGTAGATGCGCAAGCTGAGGCGTCTCTGTATTGGAGCTCCCCTAACGCTCCCGGAGTAAGCAAAATTGAAGATATCGTCATTAAATACAGTGGCGGTTACGGATATTATGACGCCACAACTAATGCGAATTCTACCTCCATATCAAACACAACTTTCGTGGATCCGGTTATGCCTCCTATAAAAACCAACATCTTATCAGTAAATAATATCATAAAAGAGGGCCATGGCAATACATTTGAATTGTCCGCCGGAATGCCGGCAGTGGTGGTCACAGGCGACGGCACCCCGACGCGTGCAGAATGGTACGCTCTAGGAGGAGACAATTATTACCTAATCGATGGTATTATCACCGCACCATCATTTGGTCCGCTCGCTTTTAATGAAGGTGTGATTTTGAAATTCAAATCCAACAAATACTTCAACTGGCCCGCCGGATCACTGCTCGAAATAAACGGCACGACCGAAAACCCTGTTGTATTTGACAGCGAATCAGGTAAATGGGGCGGTTTGTATCTGGCAGGCAATTTTCAAATCGATAATCTGATAATAAAGAATGGCGGTGGATTCATGTTGCCGAATGCTTCAGCAATGGCCAACATCGTTTCTGATTTCACTGATATTCCCGTAGCCTCCCAACAATACATGAAGAACAGTAGTGTATCTAGCAGCGGTGGCTGGGGCATTGTCGTAGAAACCGGATCATATGATTTTGTCTATGACGAACCCGCAAAAAACAACAGCTTTTCAGGCAATACAAGCGGTGACATAACAGTCAAATAAGATAGCATTTACATATCCTGTAAAAGCCCGGGGTTCAGCCAATGAACTCCGGGCTTTGCTTTCATCAACACTTTTCATAGATAAAACAATTTCTGAGTACAGCTTTTTGAGCTGCACTCCCATAATCCGTTTCTTTTAAGCACCGTGAAAAATAATGAGTGTCCCATGCTTCGGTAAAATCAATATATCCACTAACTTAATGGCAGTAAATGACACCAATGCCTTGCGCTATGAATCACCGTCTTCTCCCCCTATTGCTGCTCATCATCACAGGAATCACTCTTTTCTCATGCAGCCCTGAACCTACGAAAGCTGTTGAGATAAGGGGTATATACGGCAACCCGAAACCGCTATGGGAAAAAGGCTATAATCTCAAGGATCTCAGCGTCAACGCCATCTTTGTGCACAGCGGATCCATCAATGCAGAGATGATGGAAAGGGCCCGTGTGGAAGGGTTGAAGGTCTTCGCCGAATTTGCCACGCTCAATGGGAAAAATTATGTAAAGGAACACCCTGAGGCATGGGCCGTCAATGAAAAAGGCGAAAAAGTCGAAGCTGCTTCATGGTTTATGGGGGTGTGTCCCACGGAGCCCGGCTTCAGGCAATACCGCTTCGATCAGTTGCGCAAGCTGCTCACGGAATACGACCTGGACGGTGTGTGGATGGATTATGTGCACTGGCACGCCCAGTTTGAAGAGCCGGAGCCGATATTGCCGGAGACCTGCTTTTGCGATCATTGTCTCTCTGCCTTCTCCAAAGAAACAGGCATTAACATCCCGGACGGCGCCACGTCGGAAAAAGCGCAATGGATTTTATCCAATAAAGATGACTCATGGCGCAAATGGCGCAGCAAAGTAATCAGTGACTGGGTGCATGAAATTAAAAGTATTTTGAAGGAGCTAAGGCCGCAGGCGCTGCTCGGACTCTATCACTGCCCGTGGACCGACCGGGAATTCGGCAGTGCGCGATACCGCATCCTCGGGCTTGATTATGATCTCCTGAGGAAAACCGTGGATGTTTTCTCCCCTATGGTATATCATGAGCGTATGGGGAGACTACCGGAGTGGGTCGCAGAAAATATCGAATGGTTTTGCGACAGGCTCGATATAAAAAACGGTTCATTCCCAAAGGTTTGGCCCATCGTGCAAGCCTCCGATAAGCCGGGGATTGTCACGCCCGAAGAGTTCGAAACCGTGCTGCGGGGTGGTCTCACGACAAAAGCTTCCGGTGTGATGATGTTCACAACATGGGCTGTGGCTGAGAATGAAGGCAAAACTGAAGTGATGAAAAAAGTTTATTCGGAACTTATGAGTCGCCCTTGAAATACCATGATTTCACCGGGGATGATTTTGACAAACACAGGTCGGCCTCCGGGTGCTGATCCGGGGTTGTCTCACAACAATTTTCCTATCTCATCTTTCACTACTTTTGCCGACTCTCTGAAAAGTTTCTGCTCTTTTTCATTAAGGTCGATGTGCAGCTTCCGGGTGATGCCCTCTCTGCCTACCACCACAGGAATCGACAGACACACATCCGATATGCCGAGGTAGCCTTCGATCAGTGTGCTGAGGGGGATAGTCCGTTTTTCGTTTTTTACAATACTTTCGATCACAAGCGTCGCAGCCTGACTGATGGCATAGTTCGTATAGCCTTTGCCAAGGAAAATATCGTAGGCAGAGATTTCCGAAACTTTCATGATTTTTTCAATAGTTTCCGTATCCCTGATTTTTACACCTCCGATATACGCCGCGCTGATGGCAGCAAACTGTGCCCCTCCATGCTCTCCAAGAATATACGCCCGAATGTCATCGGGGTGGATGTGGTATTTTTGCGAAAGCAACACACGAAAGCGGGCGCTGTCGATGAGTGTGCCAATGCCAAAAACTCTTTCATGAGGAAATCCCGAATATTTAATGGCAAACCAAGTCATCACATCGAGGGGGTTGGTGACGACCACCAGAATAGCTTTCGGACTGAGACGGGCCAGGTCAGGCAGGAGTTCCTTAAAAAGCGTTGTATTCCCCGGCCCCAGATCGAAGCGTGTTTTATACTCTTTCTGCCATGGGACGGAAGCGGTGATTACGATGATGTCCGAATCCCTGGAATCGGCAATCTCACCGCCCATAATAGGGATCACCCTGTCGAGGAAAGACAGCGAATGCGTCATATCGAGCGCATCACTTTTTGCCTTGGTCAACGCTTTATCAATCAGCACCAGTTCATCGGGCAGATCCTTGAGAATGAGTGTGTAAGCAAGGGTGGAGCCTACATGGCCGGCTCCGATTATCGATATCTTCATAGCTGCGATGTTTGGGTGTTTTTAAATGTGCGTCCGCAACAAGCATACTTTGCCTTATGGTCGCAATAAATATAACCATTTCACGGCAATTTCACGACAATGCCTGACATCCTGACAATGCTCTTGCTTAGGGTGAGACGCGGGAGTACTACAAAGAATCTGCGATGGAAAAATAATGATTTTTTCATGGCTTCCTTTCAAATCCGTAATCCCGCTCCACTTTTGCGACCCGTACTTTGAAAGCATCGTACCAGAATTTTCTTCCCTTTTCGCGGGCCACGGCATGTTCGGCATTCTCCTTCCAGGCCCTGATCGATGCCTCATCGCGCCAATAGGAGACCGTGATGCCCAAATCCTGTCTGGCCGACTCGACCCCGAGAAATCCGTCCTGCTCTGCGGCCAGAGTAAGCATATGCTCTGCCACTTCCGAATAACCTTTATCATTGCCGGTGCGGGTGGAAGTAAAAATTACTGCGTAGTAGGGAGGGGTTGGAGTAGATGCGATCATGTGAATTAATTTCTTAATGATGATGTTTCATATATAAAACTAAAAATATGAAAAACGGTTGAATCACAAGTGAAAAAAATCTGAGAAGGCAAATGCTATATTTTGTCCGGGAATTGTCGATAGATTAATTCACGATTAAAAATAATAATAGCACATCTTTACGATCGGATGTAAATACTGAAATATGACTACTTCTGCCATCCTTACTTTTGTTAAAAAGGAATTTCTCCTGGTCATCTTGTCCTGCCTGCTCATCATCTTCGCTGTCTCCGATCCGGCGGTTATACCCCATTATACTTCATTTATTGACTGGCACACACTCTTTGCACTGGCAGGATTGCTTATGATTTCATCGGGATTGAAAGAGAGCGGATATTTTGAGGCTTTTGCTATGAAGACACTGAAGAAATTCAGAACCGAGCGGGTGCTGGCTTTTTTCCTGATCTTTCTTTCAGCATTTCTGGCCACTTTTCTCACCAACGACATCACCCTGTTCATTGTCATACCCATTACTTTCAGCATCGGTAGGTTTATGAAAAATGATATCTTACGATTGATTATTTTCGAAGCACTGGCCGTCAATGCCGGGTCAGCGCTCACACCGATCGGCAATCCGCAGAACATCTTTCTCTGGCACAAATGGGATATCTCCTTTCCTGCTTTTGTTATCAAACTTTTTCCTGTCGTCATTATCCTAATGTCCGTCCTCATTCTGTTGGCACTGATTGCCTTTCCCGGCAGGGAGATCAGGATCATGAAAAATCATGTAAATCCCATAAAACGCCATACCGCTCTGTTCGGCATTTCCCTCGTGATGCTGTTCATTTTCATTGTCGCCATGGAAATGCGGAAAACTCATGCATTGCTGCCTGCGATCTTTTTGGTTTATTTGTTTTTTTTCAAAAAGACATTGCAGGGGGTTGACTGGCTGCTGCTGTTGCTTTTCGCAGTGATCTTCATTGATTTTCATATTATTTCCACATGGCCCGCTATCGCAAAAAGCATCAACACTCTCAATCCCGGCAGGCCGCAGGAAGTTTTTTTGTTCTCAGTCATTATTTCGCAAATCATCAGCAATGTACCCGCAGCCGTCTTTATCCCCAAATTCAGTCATGAATGGTTTGCCATAGTCAGCGGTGTGAATGTGGGCGGTGCGGGTCTGGCCGTCGGTTCTCTTGCCAATATCATCGCACTGCGGCTGGCCGGAAACAAGAAAATCTGGCTGAAATTTCATGCATACTCCATCCCCTTTTTGCTGATCTCAGGACTCGCAATATATGTACTGATCTTTCTTTTGTAATACCACATAGTACGATTAAATTGGTGAGCAGTACTATTAAAAAAAGTTCGGCACCGGCATGACCGGAAGCAATAATGATCTGAATTAAATCAATAGGAATTTCCAATGAAACACATTGCCCTTACGAACCTGCTCCATGAAAAAATGATGATTTTCTCATGGATACTCATGTTGACAGCCCTGCCCCTTGCCGCGCAGGAAAACATTATTACCCAACCTGTTGACCCGCATTCTGTTGAGGAACTGTACATGTGGCAGGTACACGATGGTGATATGAGCGCTGAGGAAGCATTCAATCCTGATTCGAAAGCTGACTGGCACGCCGAACCCCTTAATCAAGTGTGGTGGGAAAAGAACCATGTGAAGTGGTATAAAAAGGTGATCACAATTCCAGAGGTATTCGAAGGCAGGGATGTATTGATGGAGTTCAGGGTTGATCCGGTTGGTATAGTCTATGTTGACGGAAAAGAATTATTCCGCGCCTGCCAGTACAGCGGCAACGCCATCCTGGTGGCCAATGCGAAAGCAGGTGAAAAACACACCGTGGCGGTGCGCACTCAGAACAAGGATTATAACTGCAGCTTTTTCCAGGCTGATCTCATAGGCATGCCCGCGGGATACCATGAATTTTATAACGCGAGAAAGAAACTCTCATTTCAAAGCAAAGGTATCGCCGTAAAAAACTGGAAACGCAAACTCTTCGCCAGCGATGATGCCGCAGCAAAGGATTTCGACGACAACGCCTGGGAAATAATGTCCGTTCCCGACCGCTGGGAAGGTGAAAATAAACATGCCTGGTATCGCACGGTACTGAAGGTGCCTGAAGAGATCAACGGCTTCCCCACACGCGGCAGGGCATTGCGCATGTTTTTCGTCACCGACGACAGGGGCACGCTCTATGTGGATGGCGTGATGAAACACCGCTCGGAGGGAAAGCGATTCAGCACGGTCATCACCCTTTCAGCCGATCCGGACAAGCCGCTACAGCTTGCGCTGAAAGTATACAACGACCGCGGCCCGGGCAACCTTGGCAGTGCTGTAGTACTTACTGAAGATGAGTATAAAATGCAGGGTGAGGTGGATGAAGCCCTCACGAGAATTGAGCGCGTGAACCGCTACGCAAAAAGCCATCCGCGGCCCCGGATGGAGACGGTGAACACACTCTCGAAAGTTATGGCCAATGAGTTGGAGGGCAAATCACTGCCCCGGAAGCTGGAGCTCGTTACAAATCAACTGAATATCATAGAGGAAGAATTAAAGCACCATCCTGCATTTCTCATCCCTCCCTACCTGCAATCAGCCGAAGAGACGGGAATGACCATCAAGTGGGAAACAGTATATCCGGCTTATGGCTATGTGCTGTACGGGCAAAACGGCCGGTGGGGCAGAAAAACCATCGAGGAAGCCAATCCAAAGTTGATTCATGAGTTGACGCTCTTGGGTCTGAAACCGGGACAGACCTACAACTACAAGGTGATCTGCGGCAGCATCAGCAGCCCGGCAGCCACCTTTACAATAAAACCCGACAAACCGAAGCCATTCAAATTCATTGTGTACGGCGACAACCGCACAAGGCCCAAGATCCATGAATTCGTGTCGGAACATATCGCCGAAGAAAAGAGCGACTTTGTGATCAATGTGGGCGACGTGGTATCACGCGGATCGGTACTGGCACAGTGGATCGACGAGTATTTTCTTCCCATCAGACATTACAGCAGCACCACACCGAGCTATATTTCCATCGGAAACCATGAGTATGGCGGTTACTGGGATATTCGCAAAGTACCTCCGTTTGAAAAATATGTAGCGCATCCCATCAGTACGGTAGGCAGCACGGAATACTATTTTTCCTTCGATTACGGCAATGCCCATTTTATCATCCTTGATCCTAACGAAGGTGAAAGCGTCGAGGAGAGGGATGGCGACGGCTCCATCATATCACCAAACAGTCAGCAGTACAACTGGTTTGTCGAAGACCTGAAAGCAGCGCAGAAGAAGAGCGACTGGATCTTTGTGTTTATGCACGAACCACCCTATTCGGAATGCTGGTCGGGCGGATATTATGACGGTGAACCGCCATTGAGGAAATACATTGTACCGCTCATTGAAGCTAATAACGTATCTATCGTTTTCGCCGGTCACACGCACGATTACGAGAGAGGCTTACCGCATCCGCCGTACGATCCCAAAACAGGCAAAGGCAACAATGCCGCCTACATCATTACCGGTGGCGGTGGCGCCCGGCTCGACAATCACAAATATTACGAATGGGAGCAAATTGATTTGCCCGACCATCCCGCCGACCCCGGCAACGATGAGTTTGACGGTGGCGAATACTATCGCTATCACTACATCGTCGTAGAGATCGATGGTAAGAAGTTAAAGTTCAAGGCCATAGAAGTGAACGACGACGGTACCAAAGGTGAAGTGTTCGACTCCTTCGAGCTGGAATCGCCCATGAAAAAACGATGATTTTTTATGGGTACCTGCTACAAATCCTCCAAGGGTTCAGAATCCTTGAAGGGTTATATTTTATCCCAAAATTCTCACCAGGATTTCGTAATGAGAGGTTAAAGTACAACTTGTCCCGCATGGCGGGAAGAAAATCAGCACGTTTGATGGGGAGGCATAATGTACTTTTATGGTGACGAATCAAACGTGAACGAAGTGGCTGATTTTAAAGTAGTTTAAGCTCGGAATAGAAAGGTTATTGAGAATTTTGGGTTTATAATTCTTTCTTCAGCAAAACCGCCGAGACGGGACAGATGGTCGAGAACTCCCGGGTATGCCTGATCGCTTCCGGTGCCTGCTCCCGTGGTATTGTCATAAATCCATGACGCTCGAAGTATTTTTCGGCTGTGAAAGTCAGAAGATAAATATCTAAAATATTGGCGCTCATACATAAATCCGTGAGATGCTCCAGCAATTTGCGCCCGATGCCTCTCCCCTTCCATGCATCCTCCACGGCGAAAGAGCGAAAAAAGGCTGTTTTTTCATAGACCTCCATCCCCGCCACCCCAATGACTTTTCCACTATTTTTGGCAACGAAAAGCTGCACATGGTCATCACGGAGGTCCTCTGCCTGGAGGGCGTTGCGCATCAGAAGTTCACCGATGGCCTCAAGATCATTTTGTAAAGCTGGAACGATGTGCATCATTTAATGTCGGTTGTGTGCTGGCCGGAAAATATTTCATGAAAATACACAAATTTTCATGACACATTATCAATTAGCAACCAGGGAATGAGTCAGGTGCATTTTTTCATTATTTTCACTTTGGCATATGGTATGTGACCAGGATACTACAGTAATATCACTGTGATGAAGATAAAACAATTTTCTCTACTTACGTTTATCGTTTTGGTGATGAATGCCTGCGGAGGCAACCACAGGGAAGATCTTACCCTCTTTGTCAATCCCTTCATCGGCACGGGTGGCGACGGCCACACCTACCCCGGCGCCAGCATGCCTTTTGGGATGGTGCAATTAAGCCCAGATACAAGGCTCGAAGGACAGGAATCCTGCGGGGGATATTATTATACCGACGGCACGATTTTAGGTTTTTCCCATACACATCTCAACGGCGTCGGGGAGCCCGAATACCGCGATGTGCTTTTCATGCCCATGACCGGAAAGGCATTTCTGACTCCCGGACCTGTAAACAGGACATCAGCTGGTTACAGATCGAGGTACCGCCATTCGACAGAAATTGCAGGGGCGGGCTATTATTCTGTCATGCTCGATGACTACGGCATCAAGGCAGAGCTGACGGCCACCCTGAGGGCGGGGATGCACCGTTACACTTTTCCCGCATCGGAAAACAGCCATATCCTCATAGACCTCGCACACCCCGGAGGAGCCGAAGAGCTGTTTATCAGAAAGATAAACAATACAGATATCGAAGGGTTGCGACGCTCGCACGGCTGGGCGTACGATCAATACGTTTATTTCTATGCCCGGTTTTCAAAGCCATTTGTTTCTTTTGATATCGCTTCGGATGATATCATCCTTGAAGGAAAAGAAGAAGCGCAGGGGAAAAATATAAAAGCCCTGGTACATTATAAAACGGAGAAAAATGAGCAGATTCTTGTAAAAGTCGGAATATCGGCTGTGAGCATGGAGGGTGCCCGCAAAAATCTCGAAGCTGAGATCCCGGGTTGGGATTTCGACGAAGTGGCATTAAATGCCAAAAAGTCATGGAATGAGGTACTGAACAAGATCACCATAGAAGGGGGGAGCCCGGAACAGCGACAAATATTTTATACTGCTATGTACCATGCCTTCCTGAGTCCTGATGTATTCATGGATGTGGACGGTAAATACAGGGGTATCGATCACAAAGTGCATACAGCCGATGGGTTCACCAATTATACCGTATTTTCCATGTGGGACACATTCAGGGCCCTCCACCCGCTATTCACCATTGTTGAACGGGAAAGGACCGTCGATTTTATCAAATCGCTGCTGCAGAAATATGATGATGGCGGAAGGTTGCCAATGTGGCCCCTGGCGGGAAACTACACCGATGATATGCTGGGATATCATGCTGCCCCGATCATCGTAGATGCCTGGGCCAAAGGCATCAGGAATTTTGACACGGAAAAAGCCTTCAAAGCCATGAAAGAGATCGCCGGGATGGACAGGCTCGGACTGAAATATTATAAAAAAATCGGCTATCTCCCATACGACAGGCAGGGCGAATCGGTATCCAAAACGCTCGAATACTGTTATGATGACTGGTGTATCAGCCGGATGGCCAAAGGACTGGCACGGCAGAACGATTACTTACAATTCCATCAACGGGCACATTTTTATGAAAATGTCTTCGACAAAAATACGGGATTTATGCGCGGCAAAAGTTATGACAGAAAATGGCTTGAGCCGTTTGACCCGATGGTCAACTCAGCCTATTCCGAAGGCAATGCATATCAGTATATGTTTGTCCCTCACGATATCGACGGGCTTATCGACCTGATGGGGGGCGACAGAGCATTCTCCCATTGGCTGGATGTGCTATTTTCACTGAAGAGTGCCGTCAGACAGCCCGGCAATATCGGGCAGTACTGGCACGGCAACGAGCCGAGCCATCATCTGGCATATATGTACGATTATGCAGGCGAGCCATGGAAAACGCAAAAACTTGTCCGTCGCATTCTTGATGAATTGTACAACGAAGGGCCCTCGGGCCTCGCCGGCAATGAGGATTGCGGACAAATGTCGGCATGGTATATCATGAGCGCTCTGGGCTTCTATCCGGTTACGCCCGGACTGGATATTTACGCCATCGGATCGCCCCTCTTTGATAGGGCTACCATACATCTTGAAAATGGCAACAAATTCATAGTGCAGGCCAATAATAATTCACCGCAAAATGTGTACATCCAGTCAGCCACTCTCAACGGCGTGCCCTATTTTAAATCGTATATAAGTCATGAAGAAATCATGAACAGCGGCGAGATGATCTTCGAAATGGGGCCGGAGCCGAACAAAACTTGGGGGGCAAAAGAAAATGAACGCCCTTATACCGACAATGGTGACAAGGTGACACGCATACCCTTTGTGAGCTCCGCCAGTCAACTGTTTAATGAGAAAATAACGATTTTACTGGGGTGCGACACCCGGGGGGCAGAGATCCGGTACACGATTGATGGCACCGACCCGACACAGCAATCTGCTCTTTTTACCACCCCGATCACTATCGATAAAAGCACAACCCTCAAAATGCGCGCTTATCATAATGAACTCAAACCGTCTGCTGTGGTCGCCATACCCTTCGAAAAAGCTGTCCCGTTGCCGGCTATGGATAAAAACGTAAGGCCGGGGCTGGGATTTAAATATTACGAGCGCTTCTTCGTGACCACCGCCGATCTCGATAATGCCGTACCAGTCGAATCCGGTACGATAAACACGTTTACCATTTCTAAAGCTGACAAACCGACCTATTTCGGCTATATGTTCGATGGCTATATCAAGGTGCCGGCCGATGGCATTTATACCTTTTACCTTCTGTCAAACGACGGCAGCAGGTTATTTATCGATGATCGTGAGATCATTGAAAATGATGCTAATCATTCTGCTGTAGAGGAACCGGGACAAATAGCACTGAAGGCCGGATTACACAAGATCAGGGTGAAATATTTTCAATGCGGAGGAAGAAAGGAACTGAAAGTGAGTTGGCAGGGCCCCGGTTTTAAAAAGGAGGAGATTAGTCCGGCGGTTTTATTTTCTGATTATTGATGCTAAAGGATACTAAACTCAATAAATGAAAAACGGACGTTTTTGGCGCCCGTTATAAATTTACTCTGTAAGGAGCTTAGAAAAGTTCCGGAAACTCCTTTTTAATTTTTGATTTAGAAACAGGTGAACCGTTTTCTGCATAAAAAACGATTATCTCATCAACAAGTGCCTTGAGTTTTTTCAAATCAGAAACGCCAACTTTTTGCTTATCAAAAATAATCAGGCCGAGTTGATTTTTATTGTCATCGGCGCTTTTTTTCTTGATGGTCCCCTTCAATCCTTTTTTGCTGGCTACATCAACACTGTGTTCTTTACCTTTTTCATCAATAAATACATAGGCTGTCCCCTCAACTGACTGCAAGAGGCTTTTCACTTCACTAATTAGATTCATAATAAATATATTTGGGTTAACAAAATCAATTAAAAAACAAATTAATCAATTTTT
>WGED01000586.1 GCA_015492915.1 Cyclobacteriaceae bacterium | reverse complement strand
TTATATTACCCTGGGTTATTATTAAAAAAAGCGTAAGATTTTCACATATTTTTTTACAATTGACTTGCCTGGAAATTTTTCAGTTTTCCTCTATCAAATTCGTAAAAACCTGATAATTAAAATTGTGGAAGTGCTCCATGGACGTTTGTTCGCTCAGGATAAATCCTGTGTTTCCCTTAAATAGATGATTATAACAGAGTTATTATTGATATAATGATTTTTAATTCTTTGCAAGTTTGTGTATAATGTCGGTCTAAAAACAATGAACACCGATGCCCGACGTTTCGGAAAAAAAGATTTTTATTGCCGAGGTTGCCGATAAGATGCGGGAGTACAAGGCTAATCTCATCAGGGAGTTGGAGTATAGCGGATGTACCATTCACCAGATCAATCGCACTGAGCTATTGGATGAAAATTATTTTTTTCTTATCGAACATTGTGAATGTGCCATTCATCTACTGAGCGGGGAAGACACGGCGCATGAAGGATCGAACAAGGGATTGGAAGAGCGGCAAATCGAATATTCATTACAGCATCTGCGTCGCATTAAGATATTGGAAAGTGAGAGTAATTCTTCCTTCAAAATTTTTGCCTGGTATCCAATCGTTCGGGGATTTGCTGACAATGAACCTTTGCCACCTCATCTTGAGAGAATACAGCAGCTCGAGGGAATAGAATTTTTGAAGACAAATTTCGAAGGATTCAAGCAATATCTTTTGCAGAAGATCTATGAAGAACCGAGGAAAGAAGACGATTTCTTTATAAAAGGAGATGAGGATAGGAGTATTTATTTCATATATGACAAGCCGGACCAGGATACTGCAGAACGATTCATTCCTTACCTCAGACAACGGGGTTTTAAAGTGTTGAAACCGATGTTTAAAGGTGATGTGCTGGCAGTGAGGCGGGCACACCAGGATTTTTTAAGAAAGTTTGATATTGCCATTGTTTATGCTGTAAACGCTTCTGCCACCTGGGCAAATATGAAAATAATGGATATTATAAAAGCACCTGGTCTGGGAAGAGAGAAAGACATCTTAAAAAAGGCCATAATTACCACAGATGAGAAAAAAGCAGCCATTCCCCTGATAACCCAGGGATTTGATTTCCTGCCATACGATAAGGAAAAGCTAAAAGAATATATTGATGATTTTTTTAAAAACCCGGAGGCATAATTAATTAAAAAGCCGTCATTTTATCACATAACTGAATTTTTTCGCTGATATAGTGATTTTTATTGAAAATAATACAATATTTTGGTGCTGTTTAAATTGAGCAAACCCAACCTCGCTGGCTACTATGATCAAGGCGCTGCTAAGTGTTCTCAATGTACTTGAAGGAGAAGAAAAACCGGTACTCCTGTTATTAGGCTATGGGTTTTTTATGGGCGTCTTTCTGGCAGCCTATAAAGTTGTATCCACGACATTGTTTCTCGATAATATGAGTGAGTACATCCGGGAAGCATTTTTTGTTTCGGGGGTTCTCGGTGTCATTACTACTTGGCTGTATGCGGCGCTTCAGGACAGGGTCCATTACTCGAGACTTATCTTTTTCAATATCCTTAACATTATAGTTTTTATAATCATTAGCAAGATCATTTATGGTTATAACCAAGACAAATGGTTGATATTCACAATGTTTGTTATGCTGGGGCCGATCACTTCGTTGCTAATCCTTGGCTTTTGGGGTATTTTCGGAAGGATGTTTGATCTGAGGCAATCAAAAAGGATTATTGGAGGAATCGACTCAGGGCAGTTGGTGGCAATTATCATCACTACTTTTTCTATACCGTTTATCGTACCCTATATCACTGACATCACAAATATTATGTTAATAGGATTGGCAGGTTTATTCATATCCCTGCTGTTCTTCTTCAAGATTTCCACACAATTTGAATTATCGTCGTATCATAAGAAGCATGTTGAGATCCGTAAGGAGACCAAATTCACAAATATGTTCAGAAACAAATACATTCTTTATATGTCTTTGTTTTTGTTCCTGTCGATGACAGCGTTCGTTTTTGTTGATTATTCATTCATGAACGTATCAGAGCAGCAGTACCCGAATGAAAAACATCTTGCCAGCTTCCTTGGAGTGTTTGAAGGTTCAATTATGATCCTGAGTCTATTGATACAGACATTTGTGAATGAGAAATTATTGAATATGTATGGCATCAAAACCTCTTTATTATTGTTGCCTACTATTCTTTTATTGTTTACTGCTGCAGCTATTTTTTCCGGGACGTATTACGGTTATGATGTCTCCAACCCGAATTTTATTTGGTTTTTCCTCTTTATAGCACTCAGCAGGCTGTTTACATCTACTATTAGAGACGCAACGGAAAATCCTGTTTATAAGCTTTTTTTCATGCCCCTTGACAGCAGAGTCAGGTTTGATATCCAGACAAAAATTGAGGGTACTATCAATGAATTTTCAAGAGCACTGGCCGGCGGTATCATTCTATCCCTCGGTTTTCTGCCCTTTTTTAAATTGATTCACTATTCATACATTCTGATACTAATCATCATCGCCTGGGTGTATATTACCATTAAATTATACAATCTGTATAAGGTCAACATTCAGCTCAAACTGGAAAAACAGCGTCAGGAAGCTGAAAAAATCGAACAAAAAGGCAAAAGCCTCCTCTTGTCAACACTTGAATCATCGATAAAAAGCAACAATGAAAATTTGATGATTTTTTCATTGCGCGTAATGTCGAAGATTGCGCCCGAAACATTTAAGAAGGAGATTGCCAAAATCAAGAATGATCGGTCCATTAATATTCATGATAGTGCATTGAGAATCCTTGAGCGTGATTTTTCATTTATCCATATCGCCAATATGGACAGCCCGGGAAGAATGGAGATAGGTGATAAAGAAGACGATAAACAACCCAAACTGCAACAGAAATATCTCCTTTCTCTGAAAAATTCATCTGACAAAGAAGAGCGTAAGCTGGCTGCCGAATTAATTGGTGCTACAAAATTTGAAGGAGGAATAAATATACTTAATGACCTGCTCAATGACATAGACTCTGAAGTGGTAAAAGTTGCTATGAAGGCCGCCTCAGAACTGAAAAGCATGGAATTATTGCCATTTATCATAGATAATCTTCAGAAGAAGAATTATGAAGATGTTGCTGTGGAGGCACTCATCAATTATGGTGAACTGGCATTCTCTCCCCTTGAAGTCGTTTTTTACAATACAGAAAAAAGCATTAATGTCAGGAGCAGAATTGTATACATTTATGGTAAAGTTGGAGGTGAGGAGGCCAGGAATCTTTTATGGAAGAAGATTGATTTTCCGGATAAACAGGTGGTGTCACAAGCCTTCCTGTCGCTTTATCATACAGAGTTTACGGCAGCGGATGATGATGTAAACAAGATAAAATATGAACTCGAGATTGATATTTCCAATTTTGTTTGGAACCTGAAAGCCATTGAACAATTGAATAAAATAGAAGATCATGGACTTGACATGATCATCGGTGCATTAGAAGAGGAGAATGATTACTATAAGGCGCATATTTACATGTTGCTGTCCATGATTTATGATCAGAAAACCATTCAGCTTGTAAAAGAAAATATTGAATCCGATGACAGTGAGGATAATTCTTATGCCCTGGAGTTGCTCGATGTTTTCCTTTCCGAAGATTTGAAGCATAAAATCATTCCCATCTATGAGGATATTTCAGATTTTGATCGCATCAGAAGACTTGAGATATTCTATCCCTACATTGACATAGACGATGACGAATTGATTCGTCAGGTGATAAACAGGGATTTTAATCGTATAAACAGATGGACGAAAGCCTGCACAATTCATTATATCGGTAACAACAAAATTGCAGATAGCTATAATATGGAACTGATCGCTAACTTGTTTAACCCTGACACCCTTCTTAGCGAAATATCTGCATGGGCGCTGCATGAAATTAATGAAAGAGATTTTGAGAAGTATTTGTTGAGGATTGATCCGGAAGAACAAATGCATCTTAAGAACTTAATGGTTGGAAAGAAATATGACGGAATGTCTGAACTGAGGCCGCATACCAAATTTGAGCTGACCAGATTCTTGAAATCAAATTCCATCCTTTCAGATTTGCCTAGTCACATCTTAACTGCAATTGTTGATAACATGGAGGAAGTTTATCTGGAAGACAAGATATTACCGGAATCACAGGAGTGGGATCGTAATAGTTTTTATGTTGTTTTTCATGGTTTACTCGAAGTGAAATCGGAGGATGGAGCGCTTCTGGATCAATTTTCTGAAGGAAGCTTTATTGGTGAGCAGATCAACATTGACCTGTCACAGGAAAATATTTCCTTTGTAGTTATCGGCGACACAGTTCTTCTGAAAATCCCGAAAAACAAGTTTTTAGATCTCATTACGAATGAATATGATGTGACTCTTAAGCTACTTGAATCTATTGGCGTCGAGAGAGAATTGCAGTAATTAGACAAAAAAATATTTATGTAAGATTTTTCATAAAATATTGTAAAAGAGTAATATAAACCCTTTTGCTTTAATTTTTAATTTATATACATTTAA
>WGED01000585.1 GCA_015492915.1 Cyclobacteriaceae bacterium | reverse complement strand
CCGTATGATATATATCATATTTGGTCTCTGAGATGATATATATCATATCCAATATTTAGCTTATCAACCCTTCTCATGCGTATTTCGAAGCAGAAGCAATTGATACACATAGTGTCCGGCTTCTAATTTAATAGTTTTCAATGCATAATTATGTCAATTAATCAATAAAATAACTGTAAGATGAAAAGATTGTTAATATTGGGAGGAGGTACCGCGGGTACCATCATGGCGAACAAAATGAGGAAAGATCTTCCGCGGGATGAGTGGGATATCACCATTGTCGATCAGTACAAAACACATTATTACCAGCCCGGATTTTTGTTTATACCATTCGGGATGTATAAAGAAAAGGATGTAATAAAGCCCAAAGCAGACTTTTTCCCGGCAGGGGTCAATGTTATTTATTCGAAGATTGACCGCATCGAAGGTGAAAAGAGCCAGGTGCTGCTTGATAACGGCGTGGCTATCAAATATGATTTTCTTGTGATAGCAACAGGGGCCAAGATAGCACCGGAAGAGACACCGGGCCTCAAAGGAGAGTTGTGGCATAAGGAAGTGTATGATTTTTATACCATTGAAGGTGCAACGGCTTTGTCGAGGTTTTTCAAGACATGGAAGGGCGGCCATCTGGTGATCAATATTGCAGAATTGCCATATAAGTGCCCCGTGGCACCGCTGGAGTTTGCTTTCTTTGCTGATGCTTTCTTCGCTGAAAGAGGATTGCGTGACAAAGTGAAAATAACTTACACTACACCGCTTTCCGGAGCTTTCACCAAGCCGCGCGCTTCAAAGATGCTCGGCGGTTTACTCGAGGAAAAAAACATCGAAGTAATTCCGGACTTCTATGTGGAACGTGTTGACAATGAGAAAAAAGAGCTTATCTCATATTCCGGTGATGCGGTGCCGTTTGATTGTCTGGTCAGTATCCCTACCAATGTCGGCGATGCGATGATCGAGCGCAGCGGATTGGCAGAAGATCTTAACTTTGTAGCAACGGATAAGCACACCCTGCAATCAAAAGCGTTTGAAAACATCTTTGTGATTGGTGATGCGACCAACTTGCCTACATCAAAGGCAGGCTCTGTTGCACACTTTGAATCTGACATTCTGTACGAAAACCTGATGGCAGCCATCGAAGGCCGTCCGTTTACTGCCAGTTTCGACGGGCACGCAAACTGTTACATTGAGACCGGCTATGGCAAAGGTACGTTGATTGACTTCAATTATGATACGGAGCCGCTACCAGGATCCTTCCCGTTCCCGGGTATCGGGCCTTTCGCCCTTCTGAAAGAGAGCAGGATGAACCACTACGGCAAATTGCTGTTCAGATGGATTTACTGGCATATCCTCATCAAAGGAAGAGAAATGCCGATCAGTACGGAAATGACAATGGCAGGTAAAAAATTCTAAAATGGAAAAGGCAGTAACGAAAAGCATGCAGGAACAGATTGACGCCCTCAATAAAAAAATGGACATCATTCTGGAAGAGATATATGTACAGAGACAGAAAAGGCAGGAAGTGGAAGACCTTCTGACGGATCTATCGATCATTGGTAATGACTTGTTCAAAGCTACGGTCGATGAACTGGATCATGCAGGAGTGGAGGTGGATGGCGAAGCGGTGAAAACTCTTGTTTTCAGATTGATGAGAAACGTCAGCAACCTGAATGAGATACTCGGAATGACCGAGAGCGCTGTGGACCTCGCCAGGGATGTGGCACCGATCCTTCATCAGGTAGGCCTTGACAGCATCAATTACATGCATGAATTGGAGCAAAAAGGTTATATTGACTTTGGAAAGGCAGTATTTGAGATCGTCGACAATATCGTCACCCACTTCACGGTAGAAGATGTTAAGCTCCTTGCTGATAATGTTGTGACAATACTTGAGACGGTCAAGAACCTGACACAACCCGAAATGCTCCATGCGATGAACAATGCAGTGAATATCTATAAGACGCTGGAAACGCATGACATTGAGGAGATGTCTCTGTGGAGGACCTTTAAGGAACTGAGAAGTCCTGAGATGAAAAAAGGTCTTGGTTTCATGATCACGTTCCTGAAGAATGTGGCCAAAGAAACAGCAAAAAATAATGGTAAGGAATCTAAATAAATTGTAAACACTAAATTTTAAATACAATGGCACAAGTAACAATCGCCGGACAGGCTGTAGATGTAAATGAAGAGGGATATTTGAATGATCCTTCACAGTGGAATGAGGAAATCGCAAAAGAAATTGCGAAAGAGGAGGGAATTGAACTGACTGATAAGCATATGGAGGTACTCAAGTTTTTGAGACAGAAATTTGAGGAAGGAGAATCCATCACTATCCGAAGCGTAGGCAAATCAGGGATAGTTGATATTAAAGGATTTTATACGCTGTTTCCACAGAAGCCGTTGAAAAAGTCGAGCCGTATTGCAGGCATACCCAAGCCGGCAAGCTGTGTTTAGTAAATTTTAATTTATAAAAATAAAAGTCATGGAAGCTACACAAGAAATGGCCACCAATAATGAAGCGAAAAAAGTGGAAAAGAAACCGCTTGAGAAGATAATGCTGATATGCGCAAAGGGCACTATTGAAGATGTATATGCCACATTGATCATGGCCAATGGCGCTGTAATGGAAGGTATTGAAACAAAGGTGTTCTTTACTTTCTTCGGGCTTGATGCCATCACAAAAAAGAGGATGAACAAACTTCATACTGAGACAGTTGGTAATCCTGCGCTGCGCATGCCGGGGGGATTGCCTTTCCCGACATTGCTGGGCGGTTTACCCGGTGTAGAGGCAGGCGTTTCCGCTATGATGCGCAAGCAGATGGAAAAACTGGATATACCGCCTGTAGATGAGTTTCTTGATATGATCACAGCTGGTGGCGGAGAACTCTATGCCTGTAAACTGGCCTGCGAGATGTTTGGCCTCGACATGGAGGATTTTGATGATAATGTCAAGGATATCATCACAGTTGGTCAGTTGTACGAAATGTGCGACGGTGACCGAACCCAAATCGTATTCACATGATATAGAGGAGCATACGGGGTCAGGAAAAAGGCTGTCTCAAAAAGGCAGCCTTTTTCTATACCTGATCTTTCCACTTGATGTTGCAGCCGATGCTGGGCTTCTGGTCTCCGGGTACAGGCCTCCCTGCGATGATGGCATCGAGCGCTGCCCTCAGGTCCTTACCCGTCACGGGGATGTCGTTTTTCGGCCGTGAGTCATCGAGCTGACCACGATAGGCACATCTGAGTTCGTGGTCAAAGACGAAAATGTCAGGTGTGCAGGCAGCGTCATAAGCTTTGGCGATATCCTGTGTTTCATCATAGAGGTAGGGGAAAGGGTATTTCATCTTTTCGGCCATCTCCTTCATGAGTTCGGGGCTGTCCTGCGGATAATTCTCCACATCATTGGAACTGATGGCGATGAAGGATGCGCCTTTGGGTACGTAGTCGTTTGCCACTCGTACCAGTTCATCATTGACATGCAACACGTAGGGACAGTGGTTGCAGATGAACATGACCACCGTAGCCTTTTCACCTTTAAGTTCGTCAAGGGTCATCCATTTTCCCGTCACGGTGTCCTGCAGCCTGAAGTCAGGCGCTTTGGTGCCCAGGGGCATCATCGTCGATGGTGTAGCAGCCATAGCTATTGTCGTTTTTACATGCCAAAATTAACAAAAAACCATGGTTATCCGAATGTCTGTTCCTTCTGCCTGAATAGAGGCCTTT
>WGED01000584.1 GCA_015492915.1 Cyclobacteriaceae bacterium | reverse complement strand
TATTTATATTGAAAAACAAGGGTGCCTTTGTCCCCTTTCATCATCAGTTTTTGCTTGCCCAACTGGTTAAGGGAATAATCTTAAAGGGTGGCAATGCGGATTTTATGAGCTACACCCATTACAATTTTTCCGGACTTAAAGGGCAAACCAAAATCAGCAGGAACGGATTGCACTTTTTCTCAAATAAAGTAACGCTGGTGTTCTCTTCACTGAATAAAGAATTCATCGATTATTTTATCGAAGAATTGTTTAAAATGTCCACCGTAGAAGTTGGCAATCTTGTTTTAATTCCGGAGTCGGTGGAGTTGGAGGCTACGCCTGATTTTGAAGGAGAAATGAAATACATCTGTATTTCACCGCTTGTGCTCATCAGACCCTCATTCAGTGACAATGAGGCGAAACGCTTTATCCCCCCCGAGACCGATGAATTTTCGGATATTTTATTCGAGTCGACTATTCTGAGGATGCAGGCCCTGGGCAACTATACTGATGAGCAGTTGGCATCCTTTTCCAAATTTCAATTAGTACCGGATGAGAACTATTTAAGAAAGATCAGAGAAAGTCAGAAAAAGTTCGCACGTATATATCCGGTTTATGATCAGGATGTGAAATTTGAAGTACGGGGTTACACATTCCCCTTCACACTTTACGCGGCAAAAGAGGTCCAGGAATTCGTCTTTACTGAAGGTCTGGGAGAGTTTACTTATAAAGGATTCGGTATGCTCGATATGGCTAATTCTGACCCCACCAAAAGGACAACCACTTATCGGAAAGCTGTGAGTAAGGAGTGACACTAAAATCTCACATAGCCAACCAATAGATAAGTGTTGTACATCGGACTCTTATAATATACCAGAATTTCATAGTCATTGCGCGTCTCGTAATGGTTTCCTTCAAGTAGATAAGGGTTTTCTTTGTTCTTTGGTATATAATAAATGAAATCGTAAAGCCCTTGCTTAAGTAGCAATGTAGTATGATAAAGCCCTGATGCCTCGATGTATTTCATTTTATTAAAATTTCCATAGCGCCAGTCTGTAAGCTTACCGCTTACGAAAATGTCCTGGTTTAACTTTTCATCAAGACGGAGAAAGAAATGTACATAAATGTAGTCTGACTCCAGAAAATTATCGCGCCCCTCTGAATTTTGTATGATAAAACCACCATTCAAATCGCGGATATAGGAGTATGGCTCGAAGCCGCGTGATTTATCGAAATACAGGTAGGCATCGATACGTGTATCTGTGATATCGGTTTTCTCCACATTACGGCCACCATAATGTGTGGACCGGATATCAAAAAACCGGAATTCATTGCCCGCTCTGAAATTATTCTGAAAATCAAAATGCCGGTATTCCAGTTTATAAATGTCTTCTTTTATGGTTGTCGGCTTCAACCCGAAGATTGCATTATCCCACCGGTCATTTTGTTTGATGACAACCTGAATATCGAGATATGGATTTTGTATGGGGAAATTGGAATAATTAATCTCAAAATCTATCTGCTGATTCAGCCGCCTCTCCGCTATTCCTGTTGATACGCCCTTACGGGCCAAAATAGAAACCTTATTATCATAAACTACAAAGCGCCGCGTAATGATGATATCGTTTTCATCAGGTTCACGATAAACGACCAGCAGGTAATTACCGGGCAACTTGACTTTGGGTACCTGAAAGACAAAGTGGGTATAAGGGACTTTAGTGGCAATCGAAAACTCATACTGATCTATAACAAATTCATTATATTCATTGAGATATTGTAATTCAGGAAGTCCTGAGGGCAACCAGTTATAATCGCAATGGATGATCTTCGCTTTGTAATAATCCGCATTGTCAGTGTATATTTCATCAAATCTTAAGACCAATGGGATTTGCTGTGCCAGGGGAATAGCAGCAGGGAACAAAGAGGTGGCCTCTGCATCACCAGCCTGATATAGGATCGCTGTTTTAATATTTTTCTCATAAATCTTATTGATAAATTCTAATTTTTTATTGCCGGAATCATTTATTTCCGAGGCGGATACATGAATATTGCTTGAAAATATCAGGAAACTGATATATGAAATAAAGGGCAATTTAATGAACTTCATACTATGACATTAAAAGCTGATATATACTCAACTTTTTATTCAAAAACAAATTGCAACCGGGGGCACACATATGGTGTCATTAAAATGAAAATTATCCTGGATACGTCTACCTGGCCTGAATAATGCTCGAGCAAAAAGACTTAATTGAAGCTTGTATTAAAGGTGATCGTGTTGCCCAAAAGCGTCTGTACGATACTTACGCCGGCAAGATGTATCTGATATGTTTGCGATACACAAAATCACAGCAGGAAGCGGAAGATGTATTGCAGGAGTCGTTTATCAAAGTATTTAAAAATATTAAGAGTTACAGGGCTGAAAGTAAGCTGGAGTACTGGATCAGAAGGATTGTGATAAATACAGCCCTCAATAGCCAGCGGAAAAAATTGTATATGTATCCGATGGTTGATGTAGAGGAGATGAAGCATGATTATGATCCGGGCAAGTCGTTATCACATTTCCGTATGGAAGATTTGCTCAAAATGATCAGGGAATTGCCAACGGGTTGTCAGACGGTATTCAACCTGTTTGCAATTGAAGGGTATGGTCATAAGGAGATT
Source organism: Cyclobacteriaceae bacterium (assembly GCA_015492915.1). Taxonomy (GTDB): domain Bacteria; phylum Bacteroidota; class Bacteroidia; order Cytophagales; family Cyclobacteriaceae; genus JAAUQL01. The sequence goes on along the minus strand of WGED01000584.1, from coordinate 3,468 downwards.
GCCGATATGCTCGGTATCAGTGAAGGGACGTCAAAATCGCAGTTTGCGAGAGCGAGGAAGTTATTACAGGAAAAAATCATCAAGGAGGAAAAAGCGGAGCGTTATGAAAAATTTAAATAAACGGACGGAATTTGAAGATAAATTCCGCGAAGTCTTTGAGGAGGCGGGTACCTCCCCGCCTGAAAGTATATGGGATAAGATCGATGCTGCTTTATCTAAGGGAGAAGCTGCAAGCATGCGAAAACGTGCAGCATGGTACAAGATGCTTGCTGCAGCATCTATTATTTTTGCCCTTGGTGTAGGTATTTTCAGTATTAACCACATACTCAACACAGAACAGAAAGAACAGGTTGCGGCACAAAAGGAGGAGCAGTTGCAACAAGCTGATGCTGATAACAAATCATCTGATGAAATTGATGGGATAGAAAATGAATTGGCCGACGAAGGAGGAGCAGGGGAAACAGTGAGTGGAGTTTTAGCTGCAGCATCCCCGACCCCCTCACAATCTTCAGACATGAAAAAATCATCGAAATCTCATGATCCGGCAGGGGGAAGTTACAATATAGCGCAGAGCACGGAAAACAAGGGCAAGAAAGCAGCGCTTTTTGCAGGGCTTGGTGATCAGGGAGAAAGCTGGTTGGATCTGGCATTCCCGAGTCTGGCATCGCTTGGAATTAATGAAGAAGATGAGGGGTTGGTTTACAGTATTGATCACATCTATTATATCCCCTACATACCCAAGGATGCCTTCAAAAAGAATAAGCAACAAAATAAGAAAGGCCCGATCCTGCTTGCAGGGCTTGGCTTTTCTGCTGGTATGTTCGATCCGAAATTTCGGGATGCTGCGAGTCCGGCTACCAGTGGCGGGGTATTTTATGCCAGTTCGAAATTAGGAGCCGTGAGTGATCGGCACACCACGTTTAATACTGCCAACAAAGATTTTATGGAAATGAGGAGTGCAGGTGATGAAGTAAAACCCGAGTTTGCTTATAGCTATGGCGCCAATATAGGCATAAGAATAATTAACCGAATTGTGATTCAGACTGGTTTTGAATACCGAAAGGCCAATTCTGTTATTAAGACCACAGGTTATCTTTCCAGCCCTGAAGATGGTTCGAATATACCGATCGTTGCTTCTTACAGCTATCAGCAGAGGGGGCTTTCTGCGGTAAAAAGTGTTTCTGAAATCTCTCTGGACAATCAATATGAGTTTGCCGCCATTCCTGTCAGGTTGGGGTATATTGTGCTTGATAAAAGGTTCAATATCACTGTGCTGGCAGGGATGTCACCGGAGTTTCTTTTAAAGAATAAGATTGAAGACCAGAGTGGATTTCTAGAAACGTTGACTACGGGGACTGGTTTTGATTCACCGTACAAAAATGTGTATTTCAACGGATCCGTAGGCACGATGCTGGGTTATACAATTGCCGGTCAATATTCTGTAACTGTTGAGCCGAAATACAGGTTTGCTTTGAATTCGTTTATGAAGGATGATTTCTACCTCAACAGCTATCCTGCATCGTTTATGGTTTCTTTTGGTGTAAGTTATAATTTTAAATAGATTTCAACTATTTGGTGATAAAGCGTGTCATGAAAATAGTGGCAATAAAAGAGCGGAAAAGAGTGGATATGAAAGATAAGGTTATAGGCATTATCATAATAGTAATTATGTTTTGGGTAGCGGGGTGTTCTTTCAATGAAGATATAGCAGGGCAGGAAGCGGATCTGATTTCAGTATTTGATTTTGAAACTGGCAGTCAGAATTGGGAAGGAGGGATCGCAGATTATCCTGTATTGACCCGTGACAGTTTGTCTTTTAATTTTGACAATTTACAAGTTCCGAACAATCTGCTCGTCGAAGGAAGCGGTCTTCAGATCACCTCTGATAATCCACATGGCGACCTGTTTTATTATTTCGTTCGCCATATTACCGACCTGAAACCTAATACCCAGTATAAACTTGATTTTGAGTTTTTGTTGTACGTACAGACCGACAGCGATATAGACAAATCAAGCAGCGATGGGGTGTATTTAAAGATTGGCGGGGTTAAATATGAGCCGGTATTATTGAAACAGACCATGACTGACAACCAGGAGTATATGGTGCTGAATGTTGATAAGGGGGAGACCAACGAGGACAGCGGTGAGGATATGGTCATGATTGGTGATATCACCGGTTTTATGGGCGTATCACCGGAAGTCATATCAGGTAATACCTTTGATAAAATTATTGAGGTTCAATCAAACGCTAACGGATCTGTATGGCTGATAATCGGCGTTGATTCAGGAGTTAAAACGCGGTTAACTTTTGGGTTGACTGCGGTAACCGTGTACTATACACAGAGATAAAATTCTTAGGCTAAGTTAGTGTTGTATGCAAGGGTGCCGAGGCTGTATGGCACCCTTCTTTTATTCTAACGAATCTAACTGCTCCATTAGTTTTTCCCATTCAGCATTTTTTATCTCCAATTCTTTTTTTAATGATTCGTAGTTCGTGTTGACCTTTTGTAATTTGTCAATGTCTGAATAAATGTCGGGATCAGCCATCAGTTCCTCCAGTCCGGATATTTCTGATTCCATGGATTCTATCTGATTTTCAACAGTTTCAATTACCTTTTGTAGCTTGAGGACTTGCTGCCTGTTTTCCGGGGCTTTTTCTCTGGCAGGCCTTTCTTTTTTCTCATGCTTACCCGAGGGGTTATCATGAGAAAATGACCGTTTTTTAATGGATTTACTCATCCAGTGTTCAAATTCCTTATAAGTACCGGGATATTCTTTCAGGTAGCCATCTTCAATGTACCAAATTTTATTAGCTACCTCAGAAAGGAAAAAACGATCGTGAGAAACAGCAATAAAAGTACCCTGATATTGTTGAAGGGCCTGAATAAGAATGTTGACTGATATGATATCCAGATGATTCGTCGGCTCGTCGAGTAACAGAAAATTTGCCTCCGAAATCAACGTTTTAGCAAGTGCAACACGCGATTTTTCTCCACCCGATAATACCAGTATCTTTTTAAACACATCGTCCCCTGAAAACAAAAAGCATCCTAATACTGTTCTGAGTTCCTGTTCGGTTTTGTCTGTGCCAGCTTGTTTCAATTCATCCAGGATTTCATTTTTGAGATTTAAAGCTTCGATCTGGTGCTGGGCATAAAATGAGGTAATCACGTTGTAGCCGGTTTCAACCTTTCCGTCGCAGGGTTCAGTACCCGCTATAATCCGAAGCAAGGTGGATTTGCCGATGCCGTTTGCGCCGATAAGGGCAATTTTGTCGCCCCTTTCAATACCCGCTGTGGATGGTTTCAATACCCGCAGATCGCCATAATTTTTTTGCACATTTTCCAAACGGACCACATGCCGTCCCGATTGCCGGCTAAATCTGAAATTGAAAGTGATGGGAGTATTTTCAGATTTTACATCATCAATCCGTTCCATCTTTTCCAGCGATTTAATTCTGGATTGCAC
>WGED01000583.1 GCA_015492915.1 Cyclobacteriaceae bacterium | reverse complement strand
TCATTTATATAAAAAATCACATCGTTATCCCGTCAGTTATGATAAGTAACGGATAGTCAAGAATGCCTCTTCACTTTTGCGGCTAATGTAAAATAAATCTCAATTTTCTCCCAATTATTGAAAAATTTATAATTTTTGGTTGCATAGATAGGTTTCAATTTTAAATATCATATCATCATTCCTGAAATTAGTCAGGTTTTCATATATTCACCGGAAAGAATGACTTTTTCTCAATAAACCAATTCGTTTTTGACCAGATTAGTTGACCAGAAAAAGGGCTTCGGCACTCTCCCTGTATTTCTCACGGCGCTCACTACCATTCTCGGAGCTATTATGTTTCTCCGGTTTGGATATGCAGTGGGGAGTGTGAGTTTTTACGGTACCCTGCTCATTATCCTCATCGGCCATCTCGTCACCATACCTACCGCGCTGGCTATTGCTGAGATCGCAACAAACCAGAAAGTAGAGGGAGGGGGAGAATATTATATTATTTCAAGGTCATTCGGCATCAATATCGGAGCCGCCATCGGAATAGCCCTGTATCTGTCGAGGGCGATCAGCGTCGCCTTTTATATCATCGCCTTTGCCGAGGCCTTCGATCCTGTTTTTGCATGGATCCGGGACGAATTTGGCATTGCCGGGATTGACAAGCGCTTTGTCAGCGTACCGGCTCTGTTGCTGATGATCTGGCTGATGCTGAAAAAAGGCGCCAACCTGGGCATGAAAGCTCTGTATGTTGTGGCGGCCATTCTCTTCGCCTCGCTGGCTTTGTTTTTTGCGGGCAATACCGGTTATGAACCGGAGAGCATTTTCAAAGCGCTCAGCAGTACGGTGGAGGATCCCGACAACTTCTTTTATGTATTTGCCATCGTTTTCCCGGCCTTCACGGGCATGGCGGCTGGCGTCGGTTTGTCGGGTGATCTTAAAGATCCTAAAAAGTCCATACCCATCGGCACGGTGGCAGCTACCATTACCGGCATGGTGATCTATGTCTTCATTGCCTTCAAACTGGCGGTATCGGCCAGTCCGGAAGACCTCGTCAATGATCAGCTTATCATGGGAAAAATAGCTCTCTGGGGGCCCATCATCCCGATCGGACTGGCTGCAGCGACGGTATCATCCGCGCTGGGCTCCATCATGGTGGCACCACGAATTTTACAGGCACTGGCTCAGGACAAAGTCTTTCAGATTAAAAAAGTAAATGATTTTCTTGGCAAAGGGAGGGAGTCGGACAAAGAACCATTCAATGCTTCCCTGGTCACGAGCGTGATCGCGCTGTTCTTTGTCATTATCGGCGATGTGAACTTCGTGGCGGAGATTATATCGATGTTTTTCATGGTCACCTATGGCTCCATCAGTATGATCTCCTTCCTGCACCACTTTGCAGGCGATCCGAGCTACCGCCCGGCTTTCAAGTCCAAAGGCTTTATATCCCTGATCGGCGCCGTCACTTGCTTTTATCTGATGTTTGAAATGAGCTTTGCCTATTCCGTACTGGCGATGGTGCTCATGACCCTGCTCTATCTCATTATCTCATCGTCAAATAAAAACAGGGCGGGTATGGCAAAGATATTTCAGGGGGTAATCTTCCAGATCAGCAGAAACATCCAGATCTTTTTGCAAAATGCTGAAAAAGAAGAATATGAAGACTGGAGGCCTTCGGTAATTTGTATTTCGGAAACCTTTTTCAAGCGTCCTTCGGCCTTTAATATGCTGAGGTGGATCAGTTATAAATATGGTTTTGCGACGTACCTTCACTATATCAAGGGATATTTATCGAAAGAAACCATTGAAGAATCGAAAAAGGAGTTCGACGCCATCATCAGCCTGAGCAGTGCTACTAAGAGCAATGTATTCATCGATACGATGATCTCGCCATCCTATACCAGCGCTATTGCTCAGGCCATCCAGATGCCCAGCATTTCCGGTAAGGAATTTAACATGATCCTGTTCGAATATCCGAAAGGGGAGGAGGGTGTACCTAAATGGATCACCGAGAACTTCTCCCTGGTTAAAGCGGCCAATTTTGACGTGGGTGTACTGATGACTTCGGATCGAGATTACGGGTTTAAGAAAAGGATTGATGTCTGGATCACGAGGAGCGACTATGAAAACAGCAACCTGATGATTTTGATGGCGTATATCATCCTCGGTCATCCGGAGTGGCGCGGCGGCAGGATCAATATTTTTGCCATATTCCCCGAAAGCGAGAGTGAAAAAGAAAGACAAAACCTGATAGTGCTGACACGTCAGGGCCGCCTGCCGATATCACCGCAAAATATTGAGGTAATTGTGAAAAAAGAAGAGTACAGCAGCAGGCAGATCATCAATGAAAAGTCCAAGTTTGCAGATCTGACGATCATCGGGTTCAGGCAGGAGGCGATCAAGCAGATGGAAGGAGGCGTGTTTGCAGGCTATGAAGAAATCGGCAATACGCTGTTCCTGAATGCAGCCAAGGGTAAATTGATCGTGTAGTTGTTTGGACTTTGCACGTAGTGGATGCTACGACCAGGGATATCCGTATGAATTAAGATAAAAAATTATTAGAATATCATATGAAAGCAGTATTCCCATATCTGTTCCCTGCCATCCTGTTTTTGTCGATATCGTGTGGTAATTTTTCAAAGCGTGAGCTGAAGTTGCTCAAAGTTACTGAGCTGGGATCGGCCAGGATTTCAGATTCGGCCATCGTGAGGGTAGTTGAACACCATACCAAATGGAAAATAGATATCAGCTACCATCTTTCGGAAGATACGGCCCTGAATAAGCTGTGGAATAGGGAGGTGGACATGGCCATTTTGCCCAATAATACGCCCCAGGATGAAGCCTTTGAAGTCAAAACTGTCATGCCGTTGCTGCCGCGGATATTGTTGATCCTCACCAAAAATATTCCGGGCCTGGAATACATGGAACTTAAACAATTGCTTGAGAACCATCAGATTGTTTTTGAAGATATGTCACGGCTCGACAGCATCTTTTTCAAAAAACTGTACTTCAGTAACGGCATCGATCCTGCTAAAATCAATGCCGTTTCCAATCATATGGTTAATATCGAAGAATGGTATGATTCGTCGTTTGTGTATATCGGCCTGACGCATCTGCATAATCCCGTAATGGAAAAGTTGCTTGATTATGGCGCAGAATTTTTTCCGCTCGACGATGTGGCGGATCTGGGAAAAGGCTCTGCGGTTGAAGGGCTTAATCTTGTCTTTCCGCATTTGTATCCGTTCATTCTGCCCAGGTCATTTTATAAAGACAAGCCGCTCAAGCCCGTGCTGACCATTGCGATCCCGGATATTCTGGTAACGCGTACCGATATGAATGAAAACACGGTGTACGAGGTGGTTAAAACACTGGTTGAAAATAAGATGCACCTGATACAATACGATAATATTTACAATCTGCTTGATACAGACTTTAGAAACAGGCAGTATAATTTTCCCATGCATGATGGGACTATTAAATTTCTGGACAGGGACAAACCATCGATCTGGTCGCGATATGCGTCTATTATGTGGCCTTTTGTCTCCATGCTGGCCATCCTGATCGGTGCGCTGGCTTCTGTGCGAAAGAGGATGCAGCAGCGCAAAAAAATGAGGATCGAAACCCTTTATTTTCAGCTATTGAAGCTTCGGGAAAAAATATTACGGCTCTCAAGCTCCAGGGAAAAAGATTCTTTGCTTCATGAAATACACGGCCTGAGATCAAAAGCTTTCGAGGCCCTGATGAATGACAAACTCGTAGCCAATGAATCTTTTTCTATTTTCCTTTCTCTTTACAATGAAGTGCTCAGGGAGGTGCAGGAGAAAGAGTTGGATCAATAGCCTTTTTAGATTATGGCGTAGTCGTGTGCCTTTAAGTATCATGAGAAAATCGCAATTTTCCCATAACTTGTATTACAGGTAAGTGCGCGTCATGTTTCCTGTTGAGGAGACCCCGGCACTACTGACCCATATTGCCTCGCTTAAGGCCGGGGATTGCGGTTTTTTGAATTTTGCAAAGGAAAAAACTAAAAATCGATAGTTCCCGGATTACACATTCTTGCGGGATTCCGAGACTTCCATCGATCAGCCGTAGCGCCACATTATTTATAATTTATAATTTTTCATTCCCACTCCGTGGCTTTTGTCGGGCTGCCATAATG
>WGED01000582.1 GCA_015492915.1 Cyclobacteriaceae bacterium | reverse complement strand
CATATACACTTGACTCAGTGGGGTTAGCATTTTTCGGAAATAGCCATACTGACTGAGGTCAATGAACTCCTTGTTTTAAGGAATTATTTACTACTGAAAGTCAGGTTGTAAGAAAAATAGAATTTTCGTCGTTAACCAGTATGCTCAAATCCACAAAAAATATCACTGGTTTCATGATTTTTGCTAAATTTGTGCTTAGAATGAAAGTAATTTAACTTGAATTATTATTTTAAAAGCTGATATTTCACATCAGTATTTTTTTTCGTGTGATGAAAAAAACAATATTTCTTCTTACCGGTTTGTTGCTTTTTGCTGAAATGGCTTTAAGCCAGGGGTTTTATAATAAAAACCGCAACAGAAACTTTATTGTATCTGTCGGCACAGGAACGACCCATTACTATGGTGATCTGGCCAGGCCGGGAGATAATTTCAATATAAAGCCAAATCTTGATTTTGGTGCCAGGTATAATTTTTATCGTTGGTTTTCTGCAGGGGCAGGGCTTACATGGTTTATGCTGAAAGGCGATGACAAAACCGATCCCGCCAAGGAAATAAGAAATTTGTCATTTCAATCCCATAATTTTGAATTAAGCGGTTTGATGTATATAAGCCTGCTGGAAGAGGACAGAAGGTTTTATATGAGACCTTTTGCCAATCCGTATATTTATGGTGGTGTGGGGGTGGTATTTTATAATCCGACCGCAGAGCTTGACGGTGAACGCTATAATCTGAAGAAACTGAACACTTCCGGTGAGAATTACAATGGCATCACCGTAGCTTTTCCGGTGGGTGCGGGCGTCAGGTTCAGGATCAATCCGTTTTTTAATATCGTCATTGACGGTGCATATAGGTTTGTCATGTCGGACAACCTCGATGATGTGAGCAGTGGTGTTTACCCTGATCCGGCGTCTTTCTCTGATCCCATTGCAAGAAAACTTTCAGACCGGACCTGGGAGACCCTTCCTCCCGGTACGCCTACCTGGGCTGAACAAGGCCTTAATTTCCGTGGTAATCCTGATAACAGAGATGGGTATTTCATCATGAATGTCAAGTTGGAGTATTATCTAACACAAATCGGACGTACCAGTACCTTCAGAAAAAGAGTATCCGGGACTAAAGTAAAACGTCTCAAACCTCCCAAAAGGCGTACCAACAGACATATTAACAGGAGACGTTTTTAAAGCCTGATACCTCTGTTTCCCAAGGATCTTTGAAGCATTGAAGTCAATGCAAAGTAGATGAGAAATGCTGCGATAATGATGAAGAAGTAAAGAGCATCAGGTAGCCCCTTCATTTGTCGAAAGACAAGCAAAATCGCTAATTGGGCCAACAGCAAAAATACCGTTGTCATAAAATGATTGCCTCCGAGCAGGGCCAGAATAAGATGGTGGATATGCAGACGGTCACCTTCAAAGGGTGATTGCCCCTTTAAAAGTCTGTTGACCGAAACTCTGATCAGGTCAGACAATGGGATAAAAAGACTACCAATTATAAGAAAGAATGAAAAATCATGAGAGTTTCTTTCATCTGATAAGCTTAATAATTTAACAGCGAAAAACACAAGCATTCCTCCGATAAGCAATGATCCCGTATCACCAAGGAATATTTTAAATTTCTTTGAAAGATTAAAAACCAAGACACCTACCAGACCAAATGTCATGGAGATGGAAAACACCATCAGGTCAACCTGATTCAGCGCACTGAATTGAATGAAAAAGAACACGCTACCAATTATTCCCAGACCAATAGCGAGACCATCGATGCCGTCAATCAGATTAAACGCATTGATAACATAGACAATAAAGATTATCCAGAATAAATAATCGAATACATGAGGTAGTCTGATAAGGTTATTCAAAAACGGAATAGCCAGCTCACTTTCATTTATAGATGTAGCAATAACAATTGCGGGTACGAACTGCCCGAGAAATTTAAATACAACAGGTATTGGATTGAAATCATCTATAATGCCTGTTATGAGCAATACAGCGAAAGCAGAGACCAACAGGCTGAAGTCTTCTTGTTTCGGATAATCAGAAAAAAACAACAATGGAAAAATCACCGCGAACCCCAGGGCAATACCGCCTGTATTAGGGACGAAATCTGAGTGAGAACTCCGGTGGTGTATAGTCGCAAAAAATCCTTTTTTATGGGATAAAACAACCAACAGGGGAGTGACAATCATAGAAATAGACAATGCGGTGAGTGCTACCTGGATATACTGGCTAACCATCCACGCTCATTTTGCTTATAAATTATAAACTTGAATATCCTCCTAAACTTTCTTTTTGTCTAATACTTCAAATTTGGACGAATTGCTTTTGTATTCCGGAACGATGTATTTCATGATCCCTACGAGCTTTAGCTCATCATGATCATTAACGGAATTGATTAGCAATTCAATGTTTGCCTTGACATTTTCATATTTATCCTCACGTGTTTTAGCAATCAGTATCTTATGATGATAAGTGGGTAAATTATTTTCTTCCTGATTGAGCACTTCTTCATACAACTTCTCACCACTGCGCAGACCCGTAAAAATGATTTCAATGTCCTTGCCTACTTCAAGACCCGAAAGACGCACCATTTTTCTTGCCAGATCTACAATCCTGATTGATCGGCCCATGTCAAAAATGAAAATTTCACCTCCTTTGCCCATGGCACCTGCTTCGAGTACCAGTTGGCATGCCTCGGGAATAGTCATGAAAAATCGTGTAATATCAGGATGTGTAACGGTAATAGGGCCACCCTGTTCAATTTGCCTCTTGAATATTGGTATCACAGAGCCGTTGGAGCCTAATACGTTACCAAAGCGTGTAGTGATAAATTTTGTGGAATCCGGATTTGTTTCTTTTAGATAGTTGTTTAGTGACTGCACGTACATTTCCGCGATCCTTTTCGATGCTCCCATCACGCTTGAGGGGTTCACTGCTTTATCCGTTGATATCATCACAAATTTGAGCGCCTTGTATTTTACCGACATATCGGCCAGTATTTTGGTGCCCTTTACATTGCAACTAACTGCCTCGACGGGATTGCGCTCCATCATCGGGACGTGCTTATAAGCTGCCGCGTGAAATATGATGTCTGGATAGAATTCCTTAAAAACCGCTTCAACTCTTTCTTCATTTGTGATATCGGCAACGATTGGAATTACCTTGAGCGTACCTTTCTTTAATTTTAATTCATTTTCGATTTCGAACAATCCGGACTCCGACTGATCGACCAGGATGATGAGTTCGGGATTGTAATATAAAGCCTGCCGCACAATCTCGCTGCCGATGGAACCTGCTGCCCCTGTCACCATGACACGCTTTCCTTTCAGCTCCTGAGTAATATTGTAATTATCGAGCTTGATTGACTCGCGCTCCAGCAGTTCTTCAATATTTATGTCTTTTATCTGGCTGAGTTTGAGTTCGCCTTTTACCCAATGATCCACAGGTGGAACAATCCTGACTTTTACTTTATTAGCCAGGCAAATATCGACCAGTTCATTCTTTTTTTCTATCGATAAGTTTTTATCTGCAATGATAAGTTCCTTTACATTTTTAGAAGAAACCAGGAATTCAAGGTCCTTTGCAGCATCATAAATTTTTACCCCATTCAACACCTTGCCAATATGGATTTTATTGTTGTCCAGAAAACCTACCACCTTAGTTTTGAGACCTGAATTTTCTTCAATAATCTGACGGGCCATCTGTGCCAGTTTATTTGTGCCATAAATGAGAATAGGCTCAATCTTTCTTTCCTTATTGAGGAAATAAGAGAAAATTTCTTTTACTAACAGGCGATAAGTGATCAGCAATAAAACTGAGGTGAGAAAAGCAATGATAACAACTGTGACCGGTAAGATGTAACCGCCGTTTAACTTCAGATGTACATAATTAGCTAAAAA
>WGED01000581.1 GCA_015492915.1 Cyclobacteriaceae bacterium | reverse complement strand
GTGCGGATTAAAACCTAATTCTTCTGCAAAATCGATGGATGCATATATCAAATTATGAAAATAAACAGGGGAAACTTCTTCAAGCTCTCCATTTGTCGATGACTTATCGATTATTTCACTTATTTGGGTGTCATCCATATTACAATTGCTGAAAGCATTTTTGACTCCCAAACAAAACCTGTCAACCACAAAGTTGGCAAAAGCGTATTTGCCGCCTGGCTGTTTGCGGATTATGAGGCAAATGGTTAATCCCCCGCCTTCATAATTTTCTGAAATAAGGCACTTATGAATGGGGAGCTTTCTCCCTTTTTCGATAATGTATTTCTTCGGATTAAATATTTTTCCCACGATAATAATTGTTTTTGCCTATAATCAGATCAATGACAAAAATACATAGGGTATTAAGCAGAAAAAACAAAATAAAAAGTTTTTACAATATATGTGCAAGTATTACAATTTCCCACTGTGTGTCCCTGTTGCCCAACTTGTCGAAGGTGACTTTGCCGGTAATGCCATTAAACTGTAATTGACTGAAATTTTTACGGATGGCATTGGGATCGGTACCGTATTTCTTTACTGCCTCCATGGCAAGACGTACGCCGTCATAAACCCATGCGAGAGGAGGGCATGGATTTTTACCGTATTTTTCATGAAAAGCATTGCGGAAGGCCTGCCAGCGTGTCTGACTGAAATCTGCAGGAAAAACCGTATGAACTTCATGAAATACTTCTGTGCCAAAATTTTCCTCTATCATCAGTGACTCCGCAAAAGCGTATATTTTCCATGGTTTTCGGGCTATTTTTATCTTTCTGATCAGCTCGAGGGCATTGTTACTCATTCCGGCCACGATCACAACGTCCGGATTGCGGTCGCTGAGCTGTTGCATCACAATGTCAGGATCTTTTTCATCGGTTTGAAAAGGGGAGAGATATTGATTATCAAAAGAGGCCTTGATTACCTCGTCGGCGGCTTTTTTACCGTCGTAGTCGCCGAAAGTGATGATGGCAACGGAGGGGTTTTGGGCAAACTTATGAATTTCAGAGACGATGGCTTCGGCCTGCTGCCGGTGGTCGGGCACCAGCCTGTAATACCACGGCACATACGCCCGCGACAGGGTGGGGTCGCCTGAGCGGGTAGAGAGCATGGCCACATGATTTTTTGCCGCTACCTGCTCCGCCAGGTGTGCATTACGGCCGTCGAGCGCACCTACGATCACGGAAACCTCATCATCATACACGAGATACACAGCCTGCTTCGATCCGATGCCCCAGGGCCCTTCACATGAACGTGCCACCAGTTCGAAAGTGTAGCCGTTGCCACTTGCATGCTCAATGGCCAGTTCCGCAGCCTGCACCACACTCTTATCATTTTTGGAGGGGATCAGAAAACCTATTTTGGCATGACGTGTATCCGAAAATCCGGTACTGTTGCTGCTCGCGAAAATAGTCTTGTTTTCATAAAGCAATAACCCCAGCACCATTACCAATGTGATCAATGGATTATTATATAAAATCATGGATTTCAGCATATTTTTTCTTTGTGGTAAAGGAGAAGGCATATAGGTATTAAAGTAAAAGTAAATCTGTTTCGTAATTTGTTATACCGATTGTTCCGAATAAATTTTACGCCCGACTGCAGGAGCCAGTAATTGTAAATCATGCATTAGGCTGCTAAAGTCCTGCCTGGGTGTAGTTTCAAACTACGCCCTGATATCTTTTTACATCACTTCATATTTATCAGCCGTAGCATATTTCTACGCCCGGAGGGTTATTTTATACTCAGCGGGATATGAATTTTCATCTAAACCAACGCCGTATGCGGTGCATGCATCTTCCTGCCCACGGCCGGCGCCAGCAATTGAAGGTCTTGCATGAGTTTTTCAAAATCTTCGGGAAACAACGACTGGCTCCCGTCGCACAATGCTGCTTCGGGGTCGTGATGCACTTCCATCATCAGGCCGTCGGCGCCGGCAGCGATGGCGGCTTTGGCCATGTCGCTCACCATCCAGCGGATACCTGTTCCGTGGCTTGGGTCCACAATTACGGGCAAATGCGTCAGATGCCTGAGCATGGGCACGGCATTGAGGTCCAGCGTGTTGCGATAAGCGGTTTCATAGGTCCTGATACCGCGTTCGCAAAGGATCACCTTTTCATTGCCATGACTCAGGATGTATTCGGCGGCCCAGAGAAGCTCGTCGATGGTAGCATTCATGCCCCTTTTCAACAAGACCGGCATTTTTGACAATCCCGCTTCTTTGAGTAAAGGGTAATTATTCATGTTGCGCGACCCGATCTGAAGGATATCTGCATATTGGCTGACCGTCTTCACATAGCGTGTGTCCATCACTTCCGTGATTACCGGCAGGCCTGTCAGCGTCCTTGCTTTGGCCAGCAACTCAAGCCCTTCCTCTTCAAGGCCCCGAAAACTGTAGGGAGATGTTCGCGGTTTGAAAGCACCACCCCGCAAAATGTTGGCGCCACTCCCTGCCACCTGTTTTGCCGTGGTAAAAAGCTGTTCCTGGCTTTCCACGGCACAGGGTCCTGCAATGATCACCAGCTCCTTGTCGCCAAAACGTATGCCATCGACATCCACTATGGTATTTTGAGAATCATATCGCCTGGCAGCCAGCTTTTGTGCGGGCTTGTTTTCCTGTACCGGTATTTCGCATACAGACTTTTCCATTGTTATTTTTTTATGCTGCCCGTAAGTTCATCTTCATAGACATACGGTGTAAAAATGAAATCTTTGTTTTTGATCTCGACCATGTAAATCTGACCGATATCGTTCCAGCTTGCGTCAAAGACAATCTTACCCGATGCCCCCTGATAATTCTGGAACGTTTTCATATCGGTGAGCAAATCTCTGATACGCGTCCTGTTTAACCCTGCTTTTTCTATAGCTTCTATGGTAATATTCATACCGTCATAAGCGTGCACGGCAAACACGTCAGGTTCCATACCGAAGCGCCTGATATACGCACTCCTGAATGCTTTATACTTCGGATTATTTGCTTTCGGATTGTACTGACAGGTAGTCACGATGCCATTGGCCTCATTGCCCAGAATTTCGATGAATTCGGGAGAAACCGCTCTGTCGCTGGTATAAACCGGCTGATCCATGCCCATGGCACGCATCTGCTTTACAATCAGTGCCATCTCCCTGGCATCACCCCACAATACGACGGCATCAGAATTGGATTTTTTAATAGCTTCCAACTGATCTTTGAAATCTGAATCACCATCCTCAAATCGCACCTCCACACTTACGGGAAAACCTAATCTTCTTGAAGCATCCTTGAATTCCCCGGTGCCCACCCTGCCGTAACGGCTGTTGGTCCTCAGGAGCGCGGCGCGCTTATGGCCGTCAACTTTATATATGCGGTTTGCAAGGGCATAGCTCGCCTGCCTGTCATCACTGATCACCCTGATGACCCATGGTATATTTGTCTCAGTCAGCGTAGGGTCGGGATTTGCAATATTTACAACGGGAATTTCACATTTCAGCGCCGCCCTGATAGCCACGTGTGTAACGATATCGTTAAGTGATCCAAGAATCACCCAAACGCCTTCATCATCCATGGCAATCACCTCATTGGCAGCAGCACCCCACAGGCCTGCATCGTTGTGCGGCATCAATTCAAAGGGGATACCTTTATATCCGCCTCTGGCATTTGCCTGCTCCATCGCAAGGATGGTTCCCTGGATCATCTGCTTGCCCTTTACCGTATCCTTGGAATTGGCAATCGGCCCGAGAAATCCGATCCTGACGGTTTTAAGTCCCTCGGGTTCGGCTTTTTCACGGCCGGCGCCACGGAAAGGGAGCGGTTCCATGAAATGCTTTACATAAGCACTGCTGAATTTGCTATAGGGCACAATCTCTTTCGGTGTTTTACCGTAGTTTTTCTCCTGGTATTGCGCATGTGTTTCAATGCGCAGAGAAAAAACAATGAGCAACAGGGCAAACAGTAATTTGTATGATAAAACTTTCATTTTCATGGTATTTTATTGTTGGCTGATAGCGATGGCCTCAATTTCAACGAGCAAGGTATCCCAGCACAATCTGGCCTGGATGCCGGTAGATGCCGGTAGCGGATCGAGACCGAGCCATGAGAAAAAGGTGGTTCTTATTTTATTAAATTCCTCATAGTCTCTTTCGATATCACGAAGGTAATTGGTGGTCCTCACCACATCGTGCCAGGTCATATCTTCGGCAGAGAGCAGGTTGGTGATGTTATTGTATGTGCGCCAGAGTTGTGCCTTGAAATCCCCGATATGCTCAGGCTTTCCTTCTTCATTTACGCTGGCTGTGCCGGAGATGAGCAATACTTTGGTATTCCCAAAATCAAGTCTCAAAGCCCTGGAAAAAGAAGAAGGTTTTTGATAATTATAGGCCTCATTGATGATATGCGGAGCATGTACTGCATGCTTGGCAATGGGTGGCCGTTCCATATGGATTTCGGGGTATTTATAATCGGCAATTTCATTATCATCGCTCAGAATGCCCAGCCTCCTCATCTCTTCCTTTTCGCCATCGGTGAGTTTGTTCGGATCTATCAATACCCTCGGTTTCGTTTCTACTAACATCGTTCTATTGTTTAAGCGTTTATTGTTCAATTTATTTTCAGTTTAAATTTTTCTTATAGTCTCGTCGTTGCCGCATCGGAATAACCTACTATCTCGCCCCGGCTCAATCCTTTGGAAGTGGCAACCCAGATGACGTCACCGCTGAAATCGACCCCCATTGCGAAATTGTGGCTGATGGCGGATGAGGCCGGGAGTATCTTCTCATCGTCCGTGTTGCCGTTGATGATCACCTGGCCCTTTTTATTTTCAAGTACTTTGTAGGTTACCCATGTAATACCGTTGAAGCTGCTCAGCCCGTTGTCTGTGCATAGCCATCCCACATCGCCATTGGCTTTTACAAAATTGATAAAGTTGCTGGCCAGTCCGCTGTCATGATCAAAATACCCTTTCCACTGGTTGCCGTCATAGGTGCTCATTCCAAAATAGGTGGCAACCCACAAAAGGTCATTGGCATAAGAAACCGCCGTGGTGATATCATGCACTATACCATCGTTGGGGAAAAGATCGATTTCCAACTCGCCGTCCGGATCGGTGTAATCTCTGAACCGCTTCGTCTCTTTATTCCATTCAATTACGCCACCGCCCCATGCAGCTATAAATACTTTACCGCCACCTGCACAGACGTTGTATGTCCAGGGCTCGTGCATCGGAGCATTGCGCTCAGTGTATATCTCCCATTTTCCGGTGTAAGTGTCAAGTTTGCTTGCACCGCCGCCTGTTGCCGCCCAGACATCCTTTTCATCGCAGAATACGGAGTAGATCACATCATTTGCAAGACCGCTGTTTAGTTGGGTAAACGTCTCAAAACGGCCTCCTGAATATCTGCTCAACCCGCTCATGGTGCCGATCCACAGGTCCCCGGTTACAGGGCTCACATCGATGGACAGTACGCCTCTGTGCGCCAGACCGTCTTTTTCAGTGAAAACTTTCCACGCTCCGTCCTCAAGCAACGCCAGACCGTGGTTGGTGCCTGCCCAAACCCTGTCACCATCTACTCTTACACAGTATATTTTGTCTGAGGGCAGGCCGTCTTTTGTCGTAAATGATTTCCATTTTCCATATAGAGGCATCGGCGCAGCCTTTTTTTCGGATGATTGGGAAAAGGTCTCTTTTGAGGTTTTTGAATTAATTTTGGGACTGTCAGGTTGGATAAACCCGAGAAAACTTACTATTGCCAGGGCAAAAATACCTCTGGCAGTCCATCTGATCCTGTTTGCGTTTTTTTTCATAGTTCACTTTTATTTATTTGATAATCATCTTTTTCAGTTTGAAATCTCGCGGCAGTCAATGATTTCAGATATTCCACAAGGTCATTCAATTGATCCTTGGTCATATCGTTGACATACCCGTGGTTATCATCGCCACCGTAAATGGTCCAGATCTCCTCGAGTGTCTGGGCACTGCCGTCATGCAGGTACGGGGCGGATTCATATACGTTGTTGAGGTTTGGGGCGTCAAACATAATGACGTCATCAGTCTCTTTGGCAGAACCCACATTGGCCAGTTTGAAGTTTGAATAACTCGGCCCGTTGTGACAGGTTGTGCACCGGTCTTTAACGGGAATCTCCCTGCCATCATTAGTAACAATTCGCTCGAAAAGGGCCTTGCCTCTTTTCTGGGCTTCCGTAAGCGCTGTGCCGGGCATGTGGTGAATATTTGGTGGATGCGTGAGCTCGCGCATTATGTAAGCCACCACGGCGTCCAGATCTTCAGGAGCAAAGGACTCGGTCCGGGTCACGAATTTTGAAAAACGCATACCACATTGCATGTAAACACTCACATTGGTGCCTTTCCATTTGAATGGCGCCGTGCCGTACAGGTCTCTCAAAGTCTGTACATTGGCCAGATCCCGCCCGGTGCCCACAAGGTCATAGGTAAGTCCGTCTTCATGACCATCGGGATGGCAGGTATAGCAACTGTATTGCATATGGAAGGTGTGGCCAGCATTGGTGAAGAGCTGTCCGCCTCTTCGGCTCACCGTTATTTTTTTTGGCCCACCGAGATCGATGTTGGTTACTGCTTCCAATTTATCCGTGTCGATGACCGTGACGTGGTCGGCCATTCTTTCCATGACAAACACATATTTTCCATCAGGGGAAATAGCCAGGCCTTTTGGATTGGAGCCTGTTTTTATTCTTTTTACCACGTACAGGCTGCTCAGGCCGAGGTGGTTGGCATATCTGTTCAATTCCTCCTCACTGGCTGAATCGAGAAGTGCCCTGACGGCATCAAGGTCTATAATTGAAACCACATCAGCACCCGAATGACTTACATAGGCGTATTTTCCATTCGGATGAATGACAATTCCGTAAGGATCGGGATAAAAGGCATTTGGTTCGTCAAGGAGCAATTGTGCCATTTTGCCATCGCTTCGAACGATCCCGATGCCGTGGTTAATCATCCATCCTCGCTCTATTTGCATGGACGGCACAAGGTTTTTAGGCCTAACGAGTGTGGTGATTGCCATATCGCCCTGTGGGGTCACAGCCACATTTTCCATGATATGGGCCGATTTGAAATATTGTCGTTTAGCAACCCGCTGGCCTGATGTTTTTATAATGGTGATCTCCGTCAGTGGCGGAGTGCGGAATTTCACCGGGACGGTTCGCTGGCTTGAAATATATGTAAAACCGCTTTGTGGTGAGACGGCCACGCCTGTCGGGAAATTGCCTGCATACAACCTTCTCGCTTCTTTGTTTTCCTGGAGATCAATGATGGAAATATCATGGGTATATGTGTTGGCAACGAATAAAAACCTGCCGTCGGGGCTGAAATCCATGCTGGCCGGACCGCCGCCCGTCATGATTGAATCTCTTACTGTACCGCCCGGCAAATCAATCACGTATATGTTGTTTGCCCATTGATTGGTGACATATAAAGTATTGCCGTCAGCGGAGACTTTTGCAGAATGGGGTCTCCTGCCTGTTTTTATCCTTGAGACAGCTTCAGAGTTAGGAATATCGACTACGACGACGACATCGGCATCCTGTGCAACCACATACAATTTTTTGCCGTCAGGGCTTACCGCTCCGTTGAGGGGAGAGAGGTAATTTTCGTTGACCATTTTTGCCAGAAAGCCATCGCGTTGCGGGTACAGGTGGCAACTGATACAGTTGGGCGGATGGTCCACACCGCCGGCCATGTACCTGGCGTGTTCCGCTCCCCATTTATGAACAAAGAACCGTCCTGCTGCCAGGGTGATGATCAGCATAATGATGCCCGCTATTTTTTTTCTGTTCAATTTCATCTTACTCATGACTCTCCTCCTTCGAAATATCATTTTTAACCAATGAAACCGGCCCGCCTTTCAGGGATTTCGGTACGTTGTTTTCAGGAGCTATTTCTCTGTCTTCATGACATCCCACACATCCGCGATGCTCGGCAGGTCGCACCCATACCCACGAGGATGGTCCCCTCAAAAGATTTCCCTCTGCATCGTATGTCTTAAACATCAGCGGCGTATCAGCCTGTAACTCGAGGTTAAATGATCCGTCTTCCTCCACGGCCACCTCACCGATAAGTCCTTCCGGACTGAAAACCTGCACTTTCGCCGTTTTGGCGCCTTCAACTGCCGGCATGATATCGGATGCGTCTGTATTCAGGCAAACAATGAATCCTGACCGTTTTTTTGGATCGACTCTCGTGGGCAGCTTCCTCGGGACCGGCCTTTCGGCAATGGTCGATACTTCAATGATATGATTTCCTGAATCAGTAAGCCGGTAAACCGGTTCACCGACATCCGACAATAACTGAAGCTCAAAAATGCCGTTTTTCTCATAGGTGACGGAAACCAGGAGCTTGCCGTTGTCCGCGAAAACCGATTGATAAATGCCTTGATTCTCATGCACCTTGCGGGTGTGTAAAGGTCTGTTAAATGATACTGAGACTAATTTGCCATCTTCTGTGTATAAAACTTTCCTGTCCCTGGTCTCCACAGCTTTTCCCGTTGCATGGGCATTGGAGCCGGGCAACAGGAATAATTCCGCTTTGGTGCCGTCGGGACGCATGGCAAGATATTTCAGGCTTCCTTTCGTGGGTTTGATCTGAATACTGCTGAACAGCAATCTCCCGTCTTTCAGCACCATCGCATTGAGATCCTCATGAGGCTGATATGTGATCCGCTCTTCGCAACATCCGTCCGGGCCGATACGGAACAAGGCATGGTGTTGCAGGCCGTCTTTTTCACTGATCAGCTTACTGTAGGCTATCTTGCCGTCAGGAAGCCAGGTGGGGTCCGTGCAGTTTGTTTCCGAGTTGGTTATTTGAGAAAATGCCTTTTTTTTCATGTTGTACGTCCATATCTGCCATATATCCCCCTGGTTCTTCTGTCCGGAAAAAATGATGTTTTTCCCATTGAATGAGGCTTCGGGGGCTCTGGCAGAATGAAACTCATTAGTGATGATTTTAATGGCATCCGCGCTTTTCCCAACTTCAATCATGGCCACCTGCATGCCGGGAAGATATCGATGATTGCCATTTTGGATGACCGTGGCCCGCACGTCGTGTGCAGGGATCATGGTAAAGACATACGCCAGCGTCTCGTTTTTCTTTTCTGCGCCACAGGCAAAAAGTAATACGCTGATTGTCAGTATTTTTAAAAAACCAGATATGTTAAAATATGATCTCATTCTCATGATTCGGTAATGGTAATAATCTGATTGACCTGCACATCTTTCAGTGTCTGCACTTTGCCGGAGGGCCATTTAATTACGATCTCATCGATTTTGTCTGCGTTGCCGAGCCCGAAGTGCATCCTCGGGTCATTCTGCGACAGGTAGCCCGTAGTACTTTTTTTAACCCCGATTTGTGTCTTGCCACCGGCAGTCAGGCTTACTCTGGCGCCGATTCCGTCGCGGTTGCTCTCTGTGCCGATCAGATTCAATGTGATCCAGTTTTTTTCGTTACCGTGGTCATTCCTCAGCAATATGCCCTCGCTGTTGAGATTAACGATATATGCGTCGATGTCACCGTCATTGTCATAATCCCCAAAACAGGCGCCGCGCCCTACATATTCTTCCTTGAAATATGCACCTCTCTTAACAGACACATCTTTGAATTTCCCGTCGCCTATGTTTTCAAAAAGCTGGTCTTCGTGACCATAGAGATGCTTTAGCTCTCCGTTGATTTTGAAAATATCCACATCGCCGTCGTTGTCATAATCAATGAATGAAGAAGACCATCCTACAAACTGTGCCGAGGGGGAGGCGATGCCCGAGGGATAGGCCATCTCATTAAACAGGCCGTTCCCCATGTTTTTGTACAACGAACAATATCCGTCGTCGGAAACGAAAAGATCGAGCAACTGGTCGCCATTGTAATCGGCAAAATCCACCGACATGCTGATCGTTCCCTCGCCAACCTGGTTAAAAGCGAGCCCCGACTGAATGCCGATATCCTTAAATCCTTTGCCTCCCTCGTTGTGGTACATGAAATTGACCATGTGGTCATTGGCCACATAAATATCCATAAAGCCGTCGTCATCGATATCGGCAGCTCCAACGCCCATCGCACGCCCGTTTGGATCGTACACGCCCATCTCTTCGGTCACGTCTTTAAATTTGCCGTTCCCCATGTTTTTGTACAGCTTATCCGCCTCGCCGTCAAACGACATGGGGCCCGGAAAACCGTCGGGTGCATAATAGAATTTGTAATCGGGATCGAAGTGGAGATAGTTGCCTACATAGAGGTCGAGCAAGCCATCGTTGTCGTAATCGAGCCATACGGCGCCCACGCTGCTCTCGTCACCGGCTACGCCTGCTTTTTTTGTCACATCCTTAAAAGTGCCGTCGCCGTTGTTTCTGTACAGCACGTTGGGGCCGTGGTTGCTTACATAAATGTCGGGATAGCCGTCGTTATTGAAATCGCCGACTGTCACGCCCATGCCGAAACCCGTGTGGCCCACTTTGGCCTTTTCTGTCACATCTTCAAAAGTACCGTCGCCCTTATTTCTGAAGAGGTGGTTTGTGTGAAGCTTGTCAGGCTTATAATTTTCATCGCTGAGTCTTTTATGATAGCTCCCGTTGGGCAAATAGATATCGATCCATCCGTCCTGATCGTAATCGAGGAAAGCAGCACCGCCGCCAACGGATTCGATGATGTTGGTCAGGTGGTCGTCGCCGATGGAATGCACAAAGTGAATACCTGAGCTTTTAGTGACATCCAGATAATAATCTTCGCCCACCGGCGGGGGTGGTTCC